>JAAUSO010000089.1 GCA_012033205.1 Richelia sp. SL_2_1
CTTTTTTTACTATTTTTTAGCATACTAACTACTGATGAGCCTTATAGCTATTCAAAATCGTGTAGCTAATTTTTCCTTTGCTGATTTTCAAGCTAACGAAACAATCGCAAAAGCTGTTTTTTATAACTTTTTAATTATTGGTGAAGTCGCAATCAATATTCCTCCTGAAGTTCAATTGCGTTATCCTAAAATTCCTTGGCGTGTTATGGCTGATGAATACTTTCAAGTTAATCAAAGAATAATTTGGAATACGATTGAAAATAATCTTCCTAAACTAATGCTGCAACTAGAAGAATTAATGGAAAAGGAAGGATTTTAAGATTTTAATCAAAATCAATTTCGCTAAATCAATCTGACAAATTTTGATGATGAAAAGGGATTAGAGGTAAGGCTTTAAGTAAGCATAAATATTCTGTTACACAACGATAATTAAATTATTTGTGCCTACTTATTTAGTAGATATTTTTAATAAATTGAAACCTTTTGTGACAAAATTTTGATTCTCTGCCAAAAATCTTCAAGAAAAAGGTGTTTTATCCGACTTTATAATTATTCACCAAGCTGCAATAATTACTGATACCAAATAAATAATCAATACAAATAAATGACTCAATCTGCAACTGATTTACCGCTGCAAGTTGTTTTGATGCAAATGGCTACTAGTAATTGGGTATCGCAGTCGCTGTATGCAGCAGCGAAACTGGGAATAGCCGATTTACTCAAGGATGGAGAAAAAAGTTACGAAGAGTTAGCTCAAACAACCCAAACTGATGCGCGATCGCTATATCGTCTTTTACGAGCATTGGCTGGTATGGGAGTGTTTGCGGAAACTGAGTCGGGTTGTTTTACATTGACACCTTTGGCGAATTATCTCCGTAGCGATATCTCAGATTCCCTCAGAGCGATGGTGATTTTGAACGGTGACGAACACTATCGTTCTTGGGGTAACGTGATGTATAGTTTGCAGACTGGGGAAAGTGCTTTTGAACATTTGTATGGGATGAATGTATTTGAGTATTACGAGCAAAATCCCCAACCCGCAGAAATTTTTGATCGAGCAATGACTAGTTATTCAGTTGTTGAAAATGCAGGAGTAATTTCAGATTATGATTTTACTGGTATACACACTTTAGTAGATGTTGCTGGGGGGAGAGGAAAGTTATTAACTGATATCCTCAAAAATTATCCTGATATGAAAGGAGTTTTATTTGATTTACCAGCAGTGATTGCTGGAGCTAAATCATCAATATCAGATGAATTTAAACAGCGTTGTCAATTTGTAGAAGGAGATTTTTTCCAGTCTGTACCCGCTGGAGGTGACGCTTATATTCTCAAACATATCATTCATGATTGGGGTGATGAACAAGCGATCGCCATTCTGAAAAGCTGTCATCAAGCCATGTCAAAAGATAGTAATTTATTAATTGTAGAGCAAGTAATTCCACCAGGTAATCAACCTTTTTTTGGTAAAGTGTTTGACCTTCATATGTTAATCATGTGTCCGGGAGGATGCGAACGTACTGAAGATGAATATCGCATTTTGTTGGAAAAAGCAGGATTTAAATTAGTCAGAATTGTTCCGACTCAATCTCTGATGAGTGTAATTGAAGGTGTACCTTTATAAAAGATTTTTATTTTTCTAAATTGAGAATAAGAAAATTGAAGCGGGTATTTTACCTGCTTTTTTATTTAGGATGGGAAGAGATATACTAATAAAAACGCTATGAATACTTTCAAGTTAATCAAAGAATAGTTGGGAATACGATTGTAAATAATCTTCCTGAACTAATGTTGCAATTACAAGAATTAATGGAAAAAGAAGAGAATTAAAATGTCAAAGTTAAGAAATGCTCTAGATAGAATTATAAATTGGTTTCAACAAAACAAACCTTATATCAGTGACTTATGCATACTATTTCAGGATAAAAATCTTTATTATTAGCCCACCTTACGGTGAGCTTTGTTTATTTAGCCCCAAGATGACTGTCTGAGGGATTTATTGATAACTGTTCACTGTAATTCTACCATTTCCCGAATATTCCCCCTTAATCCTCCGACTCCTTGACTAAATTCTCTATCTTGCTGACAAACCAACATTGGTAAACCACCTTTAGCAGCTAAGACAATTAAAGCGCTACGATTAATTTGTTGTTGTGGTAAACATTGAAAACGGAATTTTTGCAACAACATTGCTAATACAATTTTGATTTCCATCATTGCAAATCCCGCTCCGATACATTTACGGGAACCAGCGCTGAAGGGATTATATGCAAAGTTATCTACTTCTAATGTTTCCCAACGTTGAGGATTAAACTTTCGAGGTTGGGAGTAGATTTCGGGACTATGATGGGTGTGGTAAATACTTACCCAAACTTCGGTTCCTGGAGGTAATTCATAACCTTCCAAGGTGGTTGCTTGGGATGTAACGCGAGCATTCCAAGGTACGGGTGGTAGTATCCGCAGACTTTCTTTAATCACTCGCTCTAATAAGGGTAATTGCTGCAATTGTTCGATGCTTGGTGCTTCTCCTTGTAATACCGTATCGAGTTGATCGAGTAAGTCAGCAGCAATTTGGGGGTATTGGGAAAGTAAAAATAATGTCCAAGTTAAAGCATTCGCACTGGTTTCGTGTCCCGCAGCAAATATTACACTGACGTGTCCGAGTAATTCGTCTTCGCTTAATGTCATTCCAGTTTCAGCATCTCTTGCTTTGATTAACATTGAAAGCACATCTCCAGTATCGCTTTCTATAGCTTGTCGAGAGCGAATTATCCCACGCATTTCTTCATCTAACTCAGCCATTAAAGTCATCATTCGATGGAAGGGAAACCCCGGTAAATCGAAGGGGAAAACCATCGTTATTGGACTACCTAATAAAATACCAATTTGTTGAAGTAATTTGGCACTTTTACTACCTTTTTCTCCCATATCCACACCGAATAAAGTCTTGGTGGCTACCCGCAATGTGAGCGATCGCATCAATGCAGCAATATTGGTGACTTGATTAAGTTCTAATTCCTGGTTTAGTGATTCCGTAATTGCGACAATACTATCTCGGTAAGACTCAATACGTTTTTGATGAAAAGCTGGCATTAATAACTGACGATGACGACGGTGAGCGTCGCTATTTACACCAAATAATCCCACACCAAAGTGTTTCAAAGGTTCTGTGCGCGGCGATTCATCTCGTCTGCGGTACAATCCACCAGTCAAGGGATACTTGTAATAAATTTCATGTTGAGTCGTCACCTTTTCCACATTTGCAGCCCCATAAGTAAATACAGTACCGGGACAATTCGGCAGAGGAGAGTAAAGATTAGTACCACCACCACGAGCAAGAGAAACTAAATTACCATATTTTTGGAATAACTGACTGGTAAAACCCAGAGAATCACGAACAAATTTTGATAGTAATATGGTGCGTCCAAATAATGGTAAAGGTTGAGAACCAGGAACTGTTAATTTAGTCATAATAGTTGTAAAAAGATTTGTTGTAATTAGATGAATGCTAATATCACAATAGAATTTTTAATGTTTGTATTTGACTTTTATATCTAAATTATTGTCACCCCTTCAGAAGTGAAGCAATGAATGATATGTTGTTCGCGATTCACTTTACCAAGAAGAGGGAAACAGGATGAGGTAAAATTTGTATTGCATCTAAATCAAAACCGCTATCAATGAATTTCACCACACCTTTATATAAACTCAACCCCTTAACTCGCTTCTCCGATAAAGCAGAAAACTATACAAAATATCGTCCTATTTATCCAACAGCAGTAATTGATAAAATCCTCGAAAATTTAACATCACCAACTCAAATTGTTGCAGCGGATATTGGTGCTGGTACGGGAATTTCTGCTCGGTTATTAGCTTCGAGAGGTGTAAATGTAATTGCAATTGAACCAAATCCAGCAATGAGAAATGTGGGTATTAAAGATACGGTATCTTTAATAGAATGGAAAGATCGAACAGCAGAAGCGACTAATTTACCAGAGGCATCAGTTGATTTAATAACTTGTTTTCAAGCATTTCATTGGTTTAAACCAGAATCTACATTATTAGAATTTCGTCGTATTCTTAAATCACAAGGAAGATTAGCGATTGTTTTTCAAGATTTAAATCGCGATGATGAATTTACCAAAGTTTATGGTGAGTTAATTAGTCAAGCTGCAAATAATCGTCCACCGACGGATTTTAGTTCTAAAATTGAACCCGTAAGAAAAAGTTCAGAATTTAAATATATTGATTGCTATCAATTTCCTGACAAACAGCAATTAGATTTATCTAGTTTAATTGGTTTAGTTAAAAGTATTTCGTTTATTTCCTCGGAAGAAAGAGTACAAAAACAACTTGTTGCTGATTTAGAAAATTTGCATCAACGTTTTTGTAATCAAGAAGGTTTCGTTTATCTTGTTTATTGTAATAACGTACATTTAGCGAGTATTTTATAGATACAATTTTATGTTTTATGCTGTTTTATGTTGTATCCGGCAGTTAAAACCGCCTTTACACAATCAAAACTCGCGAAGACGCTTTATCAATCCATTAATCTATTTTATCCAGCAGTTGAAACCGTGTTTACAAAGATAATATAATCCATTAATCCACTTTCGTGGACTTTGCTTGTATAGTCGTGATTTCAATCCCCAGATTTGATTATTTATAATTAACTAAAATGAATGAAGCCAATAAAGAACTAATACCATTACATACCCTCAATCCTTTTTGGTTATCAACAAGAATTAGATTTGACTGGATTAATTGGACGTGCAATGAGTGTTTCTTATGTTCCTAAAACAGGAGAAGTTTACCAAAAACTTATTACTGATTTAAAAAATTTATATCGGCAATTTAAGAATGAAAAAGGTTTTGTTTATATGACTTATTCTACTAGCCTGCATCTGGGAGAGGTGAATTAACAATTTACTGGTGGTGCAAATCAATTCTCACCTAAAAAGACTTGACTCTCCTTTCCTTAAATTGACATACAAATACCCAAGTAGATTATACACAAATTTATAAAATAAAAAAAACAACTTATATCACATCCAAAAAAACAACGTAATTGCGTTGATTAAATAAGAAAATTTTCTATTATTAATGAAATTTTTCTCAACTAACGAAAATAATGTAAATTTTTATTGCAAAATACTGAAAAAATCGCGTTAATGCATGAAATATATTACTCAGTATCAAGTATAGATAGTATTGCTAATCACTAAAAAAAATATAGAAGCAGTAAATTTATTTAGAAAAGCCGGAAATTAGATAAATCCCAATTATTACTAAGAAAACTTGTGAGTATTTATAGTTTGATAAAATAAAACTGTAATTTGGCAAAGATAATCAAAAAAACCTACTCAGAAACATCAGTGGAATCTTTTGCAAACTGGCATGGAAAACTCAACTTAGTTTATAACTACAATCAAAATAAAACGACATTAATTCAAAGTAAAAATCAAGCCCCGTTGAAAATACAACGTCCCTTTTATCCAGAAGGGCAGTCAATTTGTCATAGCGTTATTTTACATACTGCTGGGGGAATTGTTGGTGGCGATCGCCTTTCTTGTGACTTCCATCTCCAATCCCAGGCAAAAGCATTAATTACAACAGCCGCAGCCAATAAAATTTATCGTAGTAACGGTTTACAAGCCAGACAAAATATAGACATCAAAATTGATAATCATGCTTGTTTAGAATGGCTTCCCCAAGAAACAATCGTTTTTAACGGTGCAAATTATCGACAAGATATACGCATAGAATTAACTGCTGATGCAAGCTTTATAGGTAGGGAAATTACTAGATTTGGACGCACCGCCAGAAAAGAGAAATTTGTAGAAGGAGAATGGCGATCGCACTTTGAAATCTGGCAAAATAATCAACCATTATGGATTGATAGACAATATTTACCCGGTAGCGAAGAAATTTTTCATAGTCCCCACGGTTTAGGAGGAAAACCAATAGTAGGAACTCTAGTCTACCTTGGACAACCCGTTTCTCCAGAAATAGTTGAACAAGCACGTAATCTTTCTATTTCCCTCCCCCCCAGTTGTTTCGGTGTGACTCGATTAAAAAATGGACTTTTGTGTAGATACCGTGGTGATTCGACAGCTGAAGTGAGAAACTGGTTTATTAGTGTTTGGCAGCTATTAAGGATGTCTTTTTTAAATCGTAGTATTTGCTTACCTAGAGTATGGATGCTTTAAAGTATTAAAATACCATTAGCATAAAGATAGAGAAAAAGAATGCAATTAACACCGCAAGAAAAAGATAAATTACTAATTTTTACAGCTGCATTATTAGCAGAAAGACGCAAAGCAAGAGGTGTAAAATTGAATTATCCCGAAGCTATTGCCTTTATTACTGCTGGAATTTTAGAAGGTGCTAGAGATGGACAAACTGTAGCTGAATTAATGAGTTTTGGCACAACTTTATTAAGGCGAGATGATGTCATGGAAGGTATCGCAGAAATGATACCAGAAGTGCAGGTAGAAGCGACTTTTCCCGACGGAACAAAATTAGTTACAGTACATAATCCAATTCAGTGAATTTTGACAACTGATGCTTTTGTTTTGGATTTTAGCTTGTTAGTATTTTCTCTTATTCCAATTACCAATTACCAATTACCAATTACCAATTCTTAATATGATGATTCCAGGTGAAATTATTACCCTAGAAGGTGAAATCGAATTAAACGCAGGTGCTTGTACCGTACAATTACAAGTAGCAAATACAGGAGATAGACCAATTCAAATAGGTTCGCATTTTCACTTTTACGAAGTTAACGCTGCATTAGAATTTGATAGAGAAAAAACACGAGGAATGCGTCTTGATATTCCAGCAGGAACAGCCGTGAGATTTGAACCGGGAGACGAAAAACAAGTTACATTAATATCCCTGAGTGGTAGTCGTCAAGTTTATGGATTTAACGCCAAAATCAATGGAAAATTGTAGAGACGTGTATATCACGTCTCTACAATATCTCTATATTCTCTTTCCTCTGCGTTCTTCGCGTCTAGTAAGGCTATTATTTATCAAAATTATGAACAACAACGAAAAACCCCAACCACTGATTAAAGCAGAAGCAATCAAACAACTTGCTCAAAAAAAATTTTCTCATCCTTTCAATCCAAATTCAGAAATCAGCGGAGTATCTCTGAGCGAAGCAGTAGGTTTACAAAGAATAGGATTTCACTTAGCAAAAATTCCTCCAGGAAAAGAATCATTTATCTATCATTCCCATGAATTTGAAGAAGAATTTATTTATATTTTGTCTGGAAAAGGTATAGCTGAGATTGATAATCAAGAATTCGAGGTAGGAGAAGGTGACTTTATGGGTTTTCCTACTCCTTCAGTAGCACATCACCTACGAAATCCCTTTGAACAAGACTTAATTTATGTCATGGGTGGGGAAAGACGCGAATATGAAATTGCAGACTTTCCCAATTTGCAAAAACGAATGTTTCGTAATGGCAAGCAAATACAAATAGCCGATTACGATAACCTCAAACCATTGTTCTAAAACTTCTTTCTCTCCACCTACCCTTTGCGCTTAACTTTCCCTCTGGGCAGGTTTTGAGAATAATCCAAAACTTCTATTCTTCTACCACTTCCACTAACTCTTCAATCATTACATCAAACACGCGAGCTAGCTTTTGAATGGCAGTATAATCAACGCTTCCCATCCCTGGAGAGCGAGCATAAGCTCTAACCGTACTATAAACTAGCCCAGAACGTTCAGAAACGTCTTTTAATGTCCAACCCTTCTCGTTGGCAAATTCTCTGATTCTTAATCTTACAAGCCCCATTATATGCTTGACAAATGATACAGTACTGTCATTTAATAATTGTAGTTTAAAAAACGATTGCCTTATAGCATAATAAACTATTAGGCAACCGCATACAACTTCACACCGTAATTCTGAATGTATCTACTAACAGAATGCATTCAATGTCTACGGCGTGCGTCTACTAATTAAATGCACTTACTATGGTATCATCATTTAAACCAAGAAGACTCGTCATCAGGAAATCAAAAATTGTTTACAAATCTTCAAACATTCATCCTTTAGCGCGATTCGTCACGGAAGAAGCAGTTTGTTTGAAATTTAAT
This sequence comes from Richelia sp. SL_2_1, assembly GCA_012033205.1. GTDB lineage: Bacteria > Cyanobacteriota > Cyanobacteriia > Cyanobacteriales > Nostocaceae > Rivularia. The sequence goes on from JAAUSO010000089.1 coordinate 8,117, forward strand.
CTCAAATTTGAAGATATTTATGTGGTCGAATGCTGGGAGCATATAGTTTACGTTCACGGTAAAGCTGTCAGCAAATTTGTCAGTTACGCCGATTTTCCACCAGTTATAGGAGTTGCGCCACCAACTGCTTCAGAAATGGCAAAATGGTGCATGCGCTGGTTAAAGAAACATGACTTTGCAAACAGGAAGCAGGCACCTAGATGGTGGGCGCAATTTTATGCAATTCAATTTAACCAAAGTATCTGTGAAAAATTTCTCTTTGAATGGGGCAAATTAATCAATTTAATTAAATTTGCCTTTAATCAAGAAACATTACAGGATCTGCGAAATTGCTACCGTTATAACAAGCAATTGCTGGTGGTTGATTGATAGTTGTTAAATCCTCCAACTATCAATTCCTCACTTTTAACTCTTAACTCCTAACTTAAATTAAGCATTAGCAGATTCTAAAAGCTGTTTCCTGGCTCTTTCGGCTCGTGCTTCCGCCGAAGACATGACTTCTTCGATATTTTCGAGTATTTCACCGGGAAAATTTTCTAGTACTCTGGTAGAAACTGCGATTCGACCTTTTCCTTCGTCGATGTCAATAATCAGAGCTTTAATAGTTTGGTCAATTTGAAATACCTTTTCTAGATTTTCAATAAACTTCTGAGTCACCTGCTTAATATGGAGTAGAGCGCTGACACCATTAATATCAATAAATACCCCAAATGGTTTGATCCCAGTAATTTTCCCTTCTATTAGCTGACCAATTTCTAATAAACTGAAACTGGCAGAACTTTTCGCCAAACGTTGGGAAAGTACAAGTTTATTAATATTGCGATTAATTTCCAAAAAGCTGACGGTGAGTTTTTGACCTCTAAGTGCTTCCAAATTGTTGCGCTCAAGCAGGTGAGAACGAGGAATAAAACCCCGTAAACCAAGAATATTAACTGTAACACCACCTTTGTTGGCATTGGTTACTTCCACATCTACACTTTTGGAACTTTCCTGCATTTGTAGCAATCTGTCCCAAATTTGCCTAATTTCCAACTGACGACGAGAAAGGGTTACTTGACCTTCTGCATCTTGCTCTTGGATAATTAAAAACTCTAGTTCCTCATGAAGTGGTAGAACGGATGATAAATCTATTACCTCTCTCAAAGCCGCTTCGTGACGAGGAATAAAGGCTGAGGATTTACCTCCAATATCAACATAAGCTCCCATCGGATCAATCTGGAACACTTTCCCTTTAACTAACTGTCCTTTTTGGAACTGATAATCATGTTTTTCTAAAGCTGCCGCAAAATCGTCCATTGTAAAAGACGTTTCGGCTTTTTGAGAGATATTTGCTTCGTTCTCCATAAAACATTGAAGATGAATTAAGATGTAGATTGTCCTTTTATAAGGACAGATTATTATTCACTGCTCATTAATTACTAATCATAATCAATCTTTTTATAAATCAAAAATTTTGGTGATTTAAAAACAGTTGATTATTCGATCTGTAACTTATAACAACTCTTACACCATATCTTACAAATCCCATTCCTATCGCTAAAGTTGCCCAAATAATTGTTTAACCTGCTCCCAAGCATCAGTAGCAGCTTGAGGATTATAGCTGGCACGACGATCACAAAAAAACCCGTGATTGGCATTATTGTAACGAAAAACACGTCCAGGTACTTGATATTTTTCTAACTCGGCTTCAATTTGGTCTACTTGTTCTACAGGAATACTAGAGTCATCCATACCAAAAAAGGCGTAAAGCGTACCTTTAATTTTTGGAGTAACATTTATCGTAGGTGCGCCGCCACCGGGAGTAGTAGTAGTTACACGTGCGCCATAAAATGAAGCGGTAGCTTTTATATCAAGTAAACTGGCGGCGAGATATGCCACATGACCACCAAAACAAAAACCAATGCAACCAAAAGTATCTTTTTTGACTTCACCTAGAGTTTTGAGATAATCAATGGTCGATTGAATATCGCGTAACAATTCATCCGCTTTGGTTTGTCCCCAAGCGTAATTTCTACCGACTTCTATATCTTCAGAGGTATAGCCAGTGGCCGTCGCCGGGTGCTTGACGTTGAAATAACGCAGGTGCAATTGCCACATATCCTTCCTTGGCAATACGTTGGGTAACTTCCTGAATGTGGGCATTGACTCCAAATATTTCCTGCAATACGATAATTCCCGGATAACTACCCTCCTCTAGAGGCTTTGCCAAATAAGCATCTATTTGGACTGAATCTGCTGCTATGTTCACAGTTGTAGTGTCGATTGCACGAATAGTCATAATAGTTTTTACCAGTATGCTGTGATAATTAGATATAGTTATGCCAGGAATAAGAACTTGACTCCGATCAAATTATTAACAATGATTAACTAGTAATAACCTTCCCTCATGATAAATTTATCCTGTTCAAATTCGATGTATAAATAAATTGTTTAACCTAATAGCGATTAGCACCGCTTTTTAAAGTTCCCTTTGAAGCTAATAGCACCCAGAAAACCGAAGGTGATGATTCAATTCCGCATTCAGCCAGATAGTGAAATTCCCGCATCGACTCAGCTGTTCAATCAAATTCGATTTGCGATCGCCTCAAGGCAATATCCACCAGCTTATAAATTGCCTTCAACTAGAGCCTTAGCAATGCAAACCGGGTTGCATCGCAATACTATTAGTAAAGTTTACCGTCAATTGGAGGAAGATGGACTTGTCGAAAGTCTGGCTGGTTCAGGAATTTACGTCCGCGCTCAAGGGCATGAGGGCGGTAGTAAGTTACAATCGCCGATTTTCAAACAACATCCTCAAGCATACAAAATTGTTCAGAAGGCTCTTGATGAACTACTTTCTCAAGGTTGTTCCCTCAATCAAGCCCGCGAGATATTTCTGGCTGAAATTGATTGGCGGTTACGTTGTAGTGCGCGGGTGCTAGTAGCGGTACCGAATCAGGATATCGGTGCTGGTGAATTAATTGTTCAAGAATTAGAACAAGCGCTACAAATACCAGTACAGTTAGTTGCTACCGAAGAGCTATCTGCCGTGTTGGATAAAACAAGTTCAGCAACGGTTGTTACAAGTCGATATTTCATCGGCGAATTAGAAGCTATTGCAGCACCTAGAGCAGTACGTGTAATCCCCCTTGATATCCACGATTATGCTAAGGAATTCAATATTGTTAAAAATCTATCTAAAGATAGTTGTATTGGTATCGTCAGTCTTAGTTCGGGAATCCTCCGAGCCACAGAAGTGATTCTCCACGGTTTGCGGGGAGACGAAATATTGGTGATGACTTCCCAGCCAAAAGATAGTTATAAGTTAGGAGCAATAGTTAAACGGGCGCAAATAGTTTTTTGTACTGACGAAACGAGTTATTCCGGGGTACAAAATGCTATGCAAATAGCCATGGAAGACATCATCCGTCCACCCAAACTGGTTTACTGTGAAAATTATATCGGTGGTAAATCGATTAATTTACTTAAGAGAGAATTGGGTTTAGATTAGTAAAGGTCAAAGGTTAAAGGTCAAAGGTCAAAGGTTAAAGGTCAAAGGTTAAAGGTTAAAGGTCAAAGGTCAAAGGTCAACTGTCCACTATCCACTATTTTGACAAACTTTGTTAATGTATCTAAGTAAATACTTGGGTCTTCTAACATCGGGAAATGAGCGGTATTGGGAATCATCACATATTCAACTTGCTGACTCATTGCTGCCGCTTTTCTTCCCATTTCGGCGGGAATAATCTGATCGTATTCCCCAGATATTAATAAAGTTGGTACTTGGAGTTTGGCAAATTCTTGTGGCATTAACTCAGACTGAGCTTTACTAACAGAAGTATAAATTGTATTTAAAGCTGCATCATAATCGGCTATGAGAAAGTCTTGCAAAAAAGCTTGACGTTCGGCTGCTTTAATAGAACGATACAGAAATCGTGCCATAAACATTCTGTCAACTAAGGGAATTTTACCTAACCATTGAGGACGGAATTTGACAACGTAACCACCAAATTTGTGGAAAGCCTCAAAAGCTTGTTTGTCATACTCGAAAATACCGCTACAAGTCAAAATTGCTTTTTCTACACGTTGTTGATAGCGGTTAAGAAATAAAGTCGCAATCGATGCTCCCATAGAATGAGCATTAATATACACGCGCTGTAACTGCAATTCTGACAGCAATACCGCTAAATCCTCGACGTATTCTTCTAGCTCATAGGTTAATTCTATGACTTCTCCTGCGTCTGCTTGAAGAGACTGCGAATCTACAAACATCGGCTTACCACGGGAACGTCCAAATCCCCGCATATCGTAAAGCAAACAATCGAATTGCTCGGATAAAACTTCAGCCGTACTCTGCCAATACCGAGCGCTACCAGCCCAACCGTGAATAAACACCATTACTGGTTTCTCTAAACCATCAGATGTTTGTTTAATCCACTCGTAGTAATGTTCTACGCCACGAACTTTAATATAAGCCATCTATCAAAAGCTAAATGTCAAAAATCAAAAATTAGAAGTCGCCGGTACAAGAGCCGTGAAACGACTTCCGCGTCAGGCAACCGGCGTTCCCCGGTCAAGAATTAATTCCTAACTTCTAATTTCTAACTCCTAACTCTATTTAAGCTGATTCAGGCTTCGGTAGGGAAGAGGGATGAACTAACAGTTCCGCAGTGGAACGTTTTTCTACCATTCCCGCGTTACTGTACAAACTCCTACGTCCTTTCTCGAAGGTAATTCGTACATTATATCCAGCATCAGTTCTTCTACAATGCCTCGCAAAGCTCTAGCACCAGTCTTACGACGATAAGCTTCTTGAGCAATGGCTTTCAGAGCATCCGTATTAAACTCCAACTGGACGTTATCCATATTCAACAGTTTTTGATACTGCTTAACTAGAGCGCTGCGCGGTTTGGTTAATATTGCCATCAACGCTTCTTCATCAAGTGGATCTACTACCGCTACCATTGGTACCCGCCCAATAAATTCCGGTATCATCCCAAACTTAACTAGGTCTCCCGGCTCCAATTGACGTACTGTATGTGCCGCTCGCTTTTCTTTTGATAGCCCTTCTCCTGGCTGCAAAAAGCCGATTGACTTTTTACCGGTTCTCTGCTCTACTACCTTTTCCAAACCGACGAAAGCACCACCACAGACAAATAGAATATTGCTGGTATCAATTTGAATGCAGTCCTGATAAGGGTGCTTGCGTCCTCCTTGGGGCGGTACATTAGCAACGGTTCCTTCGAGCATCTTCAGCAAAGCTTGCTGTACACCTTCACCAGAAACATCCCTTGTGATTGAGGGGTTCTCGCTCTTGCGAGCTATTTTGTCAATTTCATCGATGTAAATAATTCCTCGTTGGGCTTCTTCGACATCTAAATCGGCAACCTGCAACAGCCGCAACAAAATATTTTCTACATCTTCTCCCACATAACCGGCTTCGGTTAGAGTAGTCGCGTCGGCGACAGCGAAAGGTACATCAAGAATTTTTGCTAGGGTTTGTGCTAGCAAAGTCTTTCCGCAACCTGTAGGACCAATTAACAAAATATTTGATTTTTGCAGTTCTACTGCTTCCTCATGGTCATCTTTGCCGCCCTCTTTAGACCCACCAACCAGCGACAATCTTTTATAGTGATTGTATACTGCGACTGAAAGTACTTTCTTGGCTTCTTCTTGACCAATAACGTGTTCGTCTAAATAATTCTTAATCTCTCGTGGTTTGGGTATTTGGTTCAACGAGAGACTGGCTGTCCGGGTACGGCGTTTTTGAGGTGGTTCTGACCGTGGTGCTGGCTGCGAAGCCGCTGCTGCACTATTGGTATCGAGCAATTCCTCATCTAATATTTCGTTACACAGGTCAACGCACTCATCGCAAATGTAGACTCCCGGTCCGGCGATTAGCTTACGTACCTGCTCTTGAGATTTGCCACAAAATGAACATTTTAAATGGGAGTCGTACTTACCTGTCATACCAGCCTCTTATTTCACACTAGTGACGTTTTCCCCTGCTGTGGGAAGATTTTGCCTGGAGATAACCTGGTCGATTAACCCGTAGTTTTTAGCTTCCTGTGCCGACATGAAAAAATCTCGTTCGGTATCAGCGTTGATTTTCTCTAATGGTTGACCAGTATGAGATGCTAACAGTTCGTTTAGCTTAGACTTATGATAAAGAATTTCTTTAGCTTGGATTTCGATATCCACTGCTTGTCCCTGAGCGCCACCCAACGGTTGATGAATCATGATTCGCGAGTCCGGAAGAGACATCCGCTTACCGGGGGTTCCTGCTGCTAGTAAAAAAGCACCCATGCTAGCAGCTAGTCCAAAACATATAGTTACTACATCTGGACGTATTTGTTGAATTGTATCATAAATTGCCATGCCTGCCGTAACTGAGCCGCCAGGAGAATTGATATAGATTTGAATATCTTTTTCTGAATCATCGGCATCTAGAAACAGTAGTTGGGCAACAATCGAGTTAGCGACTGCATCATCGACGGGAGTTCCTAAAAACACAATCCGTTCTCTGAGCAAGCGCGAGTAGATGTCAAAAGCTCGCTCTCCCATGCCTGATTGTTCTACGACTGTCGGCAGCATTGAAGTAACATTCGCGCTTTGGGAATAAATCAAAAATTGACTCAAACTACTAATGGGATAATTTTCCGACTGCGATACAACCATAAAGAAATTAATGAAAATTTTGACAACAGTAAGTATAAGAGAGCAATTGTTGCTCGTTGATAATCAGAACGGAATTTCTATAAGACAGTATGTATTAACCATTATGCCTTATATAAATCAAGAGCGTGTGGATATGATCAATTTGTCACAAGATTACAAGACAAATTCGATGTCGGGTTTAAAGTTTCTTAAAATTAATTCCGACTTTTTCTTGAGACAGCGCTCAGCTATCAGCGATTGATTTCACACTCATAAAATCCCATTACCTCAAGCTGAGTGCCATAAACTTTGATTATTCTTGTACCGTAGCCGGGGTAGTTTGTTCCTCGGTTGAAGAATCATTTTGGTTTTCTTGTGGTTGTGGCTCTATGCTTTCCTCTTCTGCGACGGTTTCTTGAGGATTCAAAGAACCTTCGGGTACAAGTTCAATCGAAGAACGTTCTAGGAGCCAGTCGATGATTTTCTCAGTTAATAATTCGTTTTCAACCACGGATTGCACTCTATCTGGATCAACATCCTGCTCAGCATATTGTTCCATGACTTCTTGTTTTCTGGCTTCTATTTCCTCTTCACTGACTTTAATCGATTCGCGATCGCCAATTTCGCGTAAAGCAAGAGTTCTTTTGATGCGATCGATTGCTTCGGGACGGGAACGTTCGCGCAGTTGGGGAATAGTATCTTGATTAAACAATTTCTTAATATCCAAACCTTGCTGGGAAAGACGCATTGCTGTTTGAGTAATCATTGCATCGACTTCCTGCTGAATCATTGTTTCAGGTAAGTCAAATGTTACGTGTTTAACTAATTCATTCAACAAAGCTTCTTGTTTTTTTGCCTTAGCATTATCTTCTACTTCTTTTTGAAAACGCTCTTCTAAGGAATTACGTAACTCTTCTAAAGTCTCAAATTCGCTGATTTCCTGAGCAAAATCATCGTTGATTTCAGGTAGTTCTTTCTCCTTAAGCTCTTTGAGTGTTACCGTAAACAAGGCGGCTTTTCCTGCTAATTCTTCGTTAGCATAAGGATCGGGAAACTGAGCCGAAATTTCTTTAGTTTCTCCAGGATTCATCCCTACTATTCCTGTGATGAAGCCAGGAATAAATTTATCTTCCTCTAAGTCAACTTGAAAATCAGTAGCTTCCGCACCGGGAATTGCTTCGAGTTCCTCTGGTGGGTTTTCTTCACCTTCTATGGGAGCGAGAAAGCCTTTAAAATCGATAATCGAAGTATCTCCCAACTGTGCCGAACGTCCTTCCACAGGAATCAAAGTCGCCATTGAAACACGTTCCTTATCCAACACTTGATCAACTTGTTCTGGGTCGTACTTAACTTCCTCAGCTTTGAATTGTAAACCAGAATACTCACCCAAATTAACCTGGGGTGGTACATCTACCGCAGCCGAAAAAGTCAAAGGCTGCCCTGGTTCATAATTATTGATTAATTCTTCAAAAGAAGAGCGTAACTCAGGCTGACCGATAGCTTGAATACTTTCTTGTTTGATCGCTTCTTCAATACCATTTTGAATCAATTCTTCCAATGCCGCAGCTTTGATACGGGTTTTTCCCAAACGCTGTAGTAATATCTGTCTAGGCACCTTACCCTTACGAAACCCAGAAATATTCGCTTCTCGAGCGTAATTTTGAATTACCTTTTCATAGGTTTGCTTGGTTTTTTCCGGTGCAATCTCGATTTCTATGCCGACTCTACTGGCTGGCAATTTTTCTTGGGTTACTTTCATAGACTTGTTTCTATATTTATTTGTACTACTTTTTGTATTTCAACTTGGCGATCGCATTATCCAAACTGGTTGTCGAGGAAAATCGATCGATTTCTTCGTGACAATTCCTGACGAGGAAAAAGCCTGGAGCCAATACAAAGGGGAATCTTGCTGCTGTCCTTGGAATATAACCATTCCGCCCTCATCTGCTTAAATGGGAGTTATAACTCAACATCTTGGCACCGAATCGTGATATCCCAATTTTCAACACTGTGTTGTCAAGAATTCACATGGCTTTTATGCTTAAGCAGAGTTAAAACCTAAGTCAACCACAAGGAAGGTGAATTATCTCATTGTTATTCGCCTTGGGGATTGGGCAAGAGTCCATCTGAATAATAGTACATCAACCGAATTAATCAATGCCGTTTTGGTCAGTTAAAAATCTAGTTACAAATCTACACTGCTATCAGGGGATGTCAAAATATTTGTCTTAATTATACTCTTTCAAGTAAATGTGGTGTATAATATGATTTTTATTATATAAATTGTATATTTGAAGTTGTGTATTTAAGAATTGTTGTCATGTTATAAACTAAAGTAATATTATTATATTGTTTGTTGTGTGTATTTATCGAGTTAGTGGATTGGGTCGTCAAGTCGCGAAAAAGAAGTATATTATCATAAGTTATCATAATTATATTTATTTTCAAGAATTTTATCAAGAAAAAATTGTCAGTTAAAGTTAGAAAAAAGTGATAAAGACAATCAAGTGATAGTGATAGTTATTTCTGATATCAAAAATAATTTACAAATACAAGGAAATCCGTTTAAATACGATTAAGATTAATATTATTTTTGGGTATGAATAGATTTGTTTGAGTTGTTTGAGAATAGATGAATAATTGCAAATCGAATTAATTTTTTGGAGGAGGAAGTAAATTTGTCTCAAGGTTATCGTGTAGCTGTTTTAGGAGCAACTGGCGCTGTAGGCACAGAATTGCTAGAATTACTTGAAGAAAGAAATTTTCCTTTAGCCGCTCTCAAGTTGTTAGCTTCAGAACGTAGCGCGGGGAAAAAGCTGTCATTCAAAGGAGAAAATTTGCTGGTAGAAGCGGTAAGCGAAACTGCTTTAGAAAATCTAGATTTGGTATTAGCTTCTGCGGGTGGTGCGATTTCTCAAATTTGGGCATCCAAAGCAGTAGAAAAAGGTGCGGTAGTAATTGATAATTCCAGCGCGTTTCGGATGAATCCCGAAGTTCCGTTGATAGTACCAGAAGTAAATCCGGAAGCTGCGATTAATCACAAAGGTATTATTGCCAATCCCAACTGTACTACTATTTTAATGTCCGTAGGGATATACCCGTTGCATAAAGTAAAGCCGATTAAACGGATTGTTGTGGCGACTTACCAGTCTGCAAGCGGTGCGGGTGCTAGGGCGATGTCCGAGGTTAAAAATCAGAGTTTAGATATATTAGCAGGAAAAGAACCAGTGACAGAGGTATTTCCTTACCCGTTAGCGTTTAATTTATTCCCACATAATTCTCCGTTAAATTCAGCGGGTTATTGTGAAGAAGAAATGAAAATGGTGAATGAAAACGCGCAAAATTTTTAACGATTCAAAGATTAAAATTAGTGCAACTTGCGTGAGAGTTCCCGTTTTACGCGCTCATTCAGAGGCAATAAATTTAGAATTTGAAACACCTTTTAATATAGAAGAAGCAAGAGAAATTTTAAGCAAGTCTCCCGGAGTAAAATTGGTAGAAAATTGGCAAAAAAATTATTTTCCCATGCCGATAGAAGCGACAGGTCAAGATGAAGTGTTAGTGGGAAGAATTCGTCAGGATATTTCTCATGAATGCGGCTTAGAATTATGGTTATGCGGCGACCAAATCCGTAAAGGTGCTGCGTTGAATGCAGTTCAGATTGCCGAATTACTAGTAGAGAATAATTACGTTTAATCCTGAAACTGCATAGATTTATATGTAATTATATGTAATAAAATATGAGAATAAGTATTATAAAATATAATAGTAGCGAATATTTAATGTAAGTTATAAATTAGACAAAATAAATTAGACAACATTAACTAAAAATTGCGATTAACTAAAATAACTAATAATTAAAAATGATGAATGAGGTATGGTTTACTCTTGAAAAAAATAGCTTTGAGATTATTAAATATAGACAGCCACCAACAGATGTAAAAATGGCCTTTCTGTAATTAGGAGAAAAAAAGAGTGGTGGTAGATTTTGGTAGAGTTATAACCGCAATGGTTACACCATTTAAAGAAGATGGTAGTGTAGATTACGATGTAGCAGAAAAGTTAGCAGCACATCTGGCTCATAGTGGTACAGATACATTTGTAGTGTGCGGGACGACTGGTGAATCTCCTACACTAACTTGGGATGAAGAATACCAATTGTTTAAGGTAGTATTGCAAGCTGTGTCGGGTAAAGCAAAAGTAATTGCCGGATGTGGCTCTAATTCTACCAAAGAAGCGGCTTTGGCTACCCAGCAAGCAGCTAAAATAGGAGTACATGGCTCATTGCAAGTTGTACCTTATTACAACAAACCCCCGCAAGCTGGACTTTATCGACACTTTCAGACAATAGCCGAAGCGGCACCGGAGTTACCGTTATTGTTATATAATATTCCAGGTCGTACTGGTCAAAACCTACATCCCCAAACAGTAGCCCGTTTAGCTGAAATAGAAAATATTGTCGGCATCAAAGAATCAACTGGAAATATAGATCAAGCAAGTGAAATGCGTCGCTTGACACCAGAAGAATTTCAGATTTACTCTGGTGATGATTACATGACTTTGCCGTTGTTGTCTATTGGAGCAAAGGGTGTAGTAAGCGTAGCTTCTCATCTGGTAGGTTTGCAACTACAACAGATGATCCAAGCCTTTTATAGTGGGAAAGTCCAAATTGCTAGTGAGATTCACCTCAAACTTTTTCCACTGTTCAAAGTTTTATTTGCAACTGCGAATCCGATTCCAGTTAAAACAGCTTTACAACTTCAGGGCTGGGAAGTTGGCTCAACTCGTCTACCTTTATACGAAGCTGAATTAGACTTTGCTCAAAAACTGGAAATAGTTCTTGAACAACTCGATTTGAATAAAGTTTAAATGATATAGTCGCAAATTTTGTGTGAAAAATATCATACACATAATAATTACCAACAGGTTTGGTTTTTTAAAAGTATACTGTTGCGATGAATCGATAAATTTTTGATGAAGGTATTTAAAATCTGTTTTTTTGGGAAAATTAAACATTGATTAAATCTTGCAAAAAAAAAGACTATGCAAGCAAAGGTAGCAATAAAAGTTTGTCCTAGAAAAACTTTAATTAAGCTTTTAACTGCAAAAAAATCTAACTAATTTATTAACTAAGGAAAAACATGGCTAAAAAAGAAGTAACTTCTGCCCTTAAAATTATTCCATTGGGTGGTTTGCATGAAATTGGCAAAAATACTTGCATTTTCGAGTATGAAGATGAAATTATCTTATTAGATGCTGGTTTAGCTTTTCCCAGCGAGCAAATGCACGGAGTTAATATTGTTTTACCCGACATGACTTACGTGCGGGAAAATCGTCACAAAATCAAAGGTATGGTTGTTACCCATGGTCACGAAGACCATATTGGCGGTATTGCTTTTCACTTGAAACAGTTTGACATTCCTGTGATTCACGGTCCGAGATTGGCAATGGCAATGCTAGAGCGTAAATTAGAGGAAGCTGGTGTTCGCGATCGCACTGAATTAAGAAGCGTCAAACCCCGCGATATGGTGCGGATCGGAAACCATTTTGTGGTAGAATACATCCGTAATACCCACAGTATTTGTGACAGTTTTACAGTTGCGATACATACACCAATAGGAATAGTAATTCATACGGGAGATTTCAAAGTAGACCATACTCCAGTAGATGGGGAACACTTTGATTTGCAACGGCTAGCCGAACATGGAGAGAAAGGCGTACTTTGCTTGATGAGCGATTCTACTAACGCAGAAGTACCTGGTTTTACTCCTTCAGAACGTTCGGTTTATCCAAATCTAGAAAAAGTTTTCCTTCAAACTGAGGGAAGACTTTTTATTACGACTTTCGCTTCTTCGGTACATCGGATTAATATGGTTTTGGAATTAGCGCAAAAACATAACCGAGTAGTATCCGTAGTTGGGCGCTCGATGTTGAATTTGATTGCCCACGCTCGTAATCTTGGCTATATCAAATGCGAAGATAAACTATTTCAACCTTTGCACGTCGTCCGTAGTTTGCCTGACGAAAGCGTATTGATTTTAACTACTGGTTCTCAGGGAGAGACAATGGCGGCAATGACGCGCATTGCCAGAGGAGAACACCCCCATATCAAAATTCGTAAAGGAGATACGGTTGCTTTTTCAGCTAATCCAATTCCCGGTAACACGATTGCAGTGGTCAACGTTATCGATAAATTAATGCAACAGGGTGCGAATGTTATTTACGGTCGTGATAAAGGAATTCACGTTTCCGGTCACGGCTGTCAGGAAGACCAAAAATTGATGCTGGCTTTGACAAAACCCAAGTTCTTCTTACCCGTTCACGGCGAACATCGGATGTTAGTTAAACATTCACAAACAGCCCAAAGTATGGGTATCAGAGCCGAGAATATGGTGATTATTCAGAATGGTGACATTGTACAATTGACTCAAAATTCTATTAGTGTTGCCGGTACAGTGCCATCTGGTTTGGAACTAGTAGATACTTCCGGTTCTGGTATGGTTAGCGATAAAGTCTTGCAAGAGCGCCAACGTATGGCTGAAGAAGGTATTGTTACTGTTGCAGCAGCAATTGATTGGAATGGTAGGATGTTGGCTAGACCGGAGATTCATCTGCGTGGTGTAGTTACTAGCATGGAAAAATCTATGTTGCAAAAGTGGGTACAGCAGCGATTTGAGGAAATACTCGCTTTACGTTGGCAAGAATTTGCTAAACCCTTGAACGGTCAAAAGCCGAATATCGACTGGGAAGGTTTGCAAGAATTGATCGAAACTGATTTAGCGCGTAATTTGCGTCGAGAACTACGATGTCAGCCTACGGTTACATTGTTGATGCAAGTTCCAGACGAAGCATCCGTACAAGTTTCTGATGGTAGAAGACGACGTACTCGTACTGCTGCTCAGCAAGTTGCTTCGTAGATTTTCTATTACAAAAGTAAGATTTGAGTAAGGCTGGTTGAATTGACGTGAAACCGTCTAGAAGTCGGGTTTTGATGATAATTTTCTGATGTGACAGATATTTACAAAAAAAACCCGACTTCTGTAATACTTTACTAAAAAAGTAATAAAAATATTTAATAGTAGGATGCTTTAAAACAAGTTAATCAAAGCATCCTATTTTTTGCTGTTTCAAATTATAGAGGTTTGCGATCGCCCTTTGATCGCGTTTTTGATGACAAATCTAGGACGACATCGATACCCAGAAAATAATTTACATCCTCAATACTCAGACAATACCAAATAATAAAAGTCGTCAGAGAAAAATAATTTGACAAATAAACCTCGTGAAACCTAGGTAAAACCAAGTCTATTTGTCAAAATTCTATCTAAACAAAATAATTTGGGATCGATAAATAGCTAGCTTAAAACGTTCTAGAACAGATGTATTTGAAAATTAGGATAAATATCTAGATTACAAATCCAAGATATATTACACTTCAATGCAATCGGAATTTATGCCGATAAAAACTCTTTTTTTACTTTAGAAAGAGTTAATCTCAAACCTATTTCGGTCAATTTTGCCCAAAAAAGACCAAAATTAACCTTTATCAGTCATAAATATTGGCTAGCATCATAAAACTTCATAATATTGACTCTTAGGTGTGATCTACGCACTAGTCACTTTCAAGCCTCTTGCGCTACTCTTGTATAGCCTTTCGCACAAAGCTACCGCTCAATTTCACTGATCAAATTGATTTCCGTTAATTTTTGTAAATGTTACACTACAATATGTCCATAGGTAGATGACTTTACTAAAATCTTAATAACATCAAGTTATCAACAAGATGGGAGTATCCTACTTCCGATTTCAGGGAAATTGCGCTTAACTTGACGTAGCAAAAGATAGCTGTCTGATCTACAGACTGCCGAACAAAATTGATGAGATTTTCGTCAGAACAGGAGGCTTCTTAAAAAAAAGCTGCTTGACCTGTCGTAAATACTCGCTAATTAAATTAAAAACCCTCAAAAAACTAGAGGAAAACACAATGAAGGTATTCAATAATACCACAAGAAAAATATTCCTGGCAAGTTGGGTATTAATCAATCAAGAGATTGAAAATGAAGGGAATCTAACCCAGCATAATCCAGGTAAAAAGTTTCGATGCGATATTTTGAAGCCTTTGCGGCTTTGGATAAATAATATTGAAGTGCGCGATCGCGAATTTGCTCATCGGGTTTGTCAGGTGATTCCGGCTCAATGCCCGTTTGAACGGGATGTGAAGTTATTTGGTAGAACTTTGTTTCATATTCCTCCAATGTGCAAGCTCAACCCGTTGTACGAGGAAGTAGTTGCCTTGCGTTTTCGTTCCTTGTGTTATTTAGCTGATGAATGTGGCGAGGACATTTCGCAGTACTGTTAAGTAAGCCAATACAGAAGAAAAGTAGATTTGTGTTCATGCCATCTTAATTACGCTGTATTTTTTGTTGCCACTGTTGGATTAATTCTTGAGCTTCGGCATAAGCAGCTGTATCTTCTGGAGCCAAAGTAGCGGTTGCAATTGCCGAAGAGAATTGTTGATTATCGGCACGATTTTTCGCAAGCCTGATTATTTCTCGACTCCATTGATTAATCGATTCTTGAGCCATCGTGAACCCCGGTTGAGATTGCGGTATTCTTTTGGCAACTTCAATAGCGCGATTGTAAGTAGATGCTTGTTCTGGTCTAATTAGAGCTTGAGCTGCTTCTAAAACAGTTTTGTTACTTAAATATTGTTGGCGAAGCAATTGCCACTGCTTGATGGCTGCTTGGGCTTCTCGGTAATTTGAGTCTTGTTCCTTGACCAACTGAGCAGCTGCGATCGCGCTATCATATTCCATATTTGCGGCACGATTTTTGGCTAAATCCAAAATCATGTTATTCCAGATTCTAATATTTTTTTGAGCCTGTTTGTAACCGGCTTCATTTATCTTAATATTTTTGCTAATGGCGATCGCTTTGCTTAAATCGCTAGCTTGATTAGGGTTAAGAGACATCTTTTGCAATTCCAAGATTGCTTGATTGGTTTCTTGGAAGTTAGAATTGCCACCTTGACGCTTTTCTAAGGCAAAATTACTTGGTAAAGGGTTGACAACCGTTACATGACCGTTATTTTTGGATGCTGGGAATATCTGACTTGATTGATTGCGTAGAAAAACTAATAAAAGTAATCCACTGACGACTAAAGTACTTGTACCCCATAACAGCAGAGATTTAGCGAATAGACTGTTGCTTGTGGTTTTTTGTTTTTTTGTAGGAATCGGTGAATCGGTAGGAACCGTATTGCTTTCTGTAGAGACTTGTGCAACTTGTGAAGAAGTATTATGCTCTACTGGTTTTTCCTCAAGCTTTGGTGCCGCACGAGCAGTAAAATTTTCATTCAAGTCTAGGATATTCGGTGGTTCTTCGGTATCACTTTGTTCGGGTAAAAATAAACTTTGTTGTGGCGATGTAGTAAAAGTGACAGGGTTTTGAATTGGTCGCCAATGATGCTGACATAATTCAGGAGTGCGAACACTCAAATAACTTTCCAAACCAGCCAAATTATTGATATTACCGTAACGCAAAGCTTCTAAAAGTGCGGCGGTAAAAAAGCCGTGTCCTAATTCGCTGCTTTCATGAGAAAACTGCTCTGACTGACAAGAAAGTATCGTGGAGATTTGTAATTCTTGGGCTAATTCAATAGTTTCTTCGCCGATGCAAGAATTTGCTTGAGTACCAAAAGCGCGATTAAAATCAAGTAGTAATAATACGGAAAGTCCGGCAATTTGTAGAGTTTGCATCAACTGACGGATTTCGATGGCAGTTTCACTAATGCGTTGCGAATCGCCATCAACAGGTATCAAATAATCTTGTCCCTTATAGTTGATTCCATAACCGCTAAAGAAAAACCATAATTGATCTTGCGGTTGCCAAGAATGAGCTGCTAAATCTTCGAGTAACTGAAGAATATTATGCTTTGTCGGTAAGGTTGGTTTATCTTTTATCGGTACAGAAGAATCCGTCATTAACAGACATTGTTCCTTCGTCCAACCTGCTTGTTGAACTAAAAAATCTCGTATTCCTTCAGCATCTGCTTGAGCATAACCCAAAGGTTGAAAATACTGATATTGATTGATACCAATCGCGATCGCCCATAATTTTGCCATGCGCCCTTTGTTATTAATTGGAAACTGAATATATATATACTCTGAGTACTCCTGTATTGCCAATTATCAGGCTAAGTACTGCCAGGGTAATTAATGTAATTTGCTGATGCTAAAAAACAAAGCTAACCTATGTCTATAAGTCTAAGTGATTTTCATCAGCTAGATGCAGATGAGAGGTCATTATTATTACTTGAATCCATGAAAACACTTTTATTAATCCTAGGAGCTGATAAATAATGGTCGGCAAAAAATTGTTAAAAATAAACACATTTATTCCCCTTATGCTGTTGTTCGCAAAGAAAATCCGGATAACTAACGCCGTACTTTTGCTAAGTACTGCCGTACCAACCTGGTTAGTGATTGATGCGATCGCCCCTCAAATGGTAAAAGCTTATACTAATAGAACCGACCTTGAAATCGATCGTCTGCCGGGAGACAATTACCAAAGCTTGCTACGGAGAGCAGAAGCAGTCGCAAGGGCAGCGGCTCAACGCGGTTTTGATGGAGATATTTTGGTGACAGATGTATCAATAATCGTTTCCGTACAGAATTATGGCGCGATCGCACCTGTTTTGGAATTAAACGTCAGTCGTAGCGAGTGGCGCAATCGTCCCGACCCGCAACGTTGGGCAAAGTACTTTAAAATGGCACAGACGCTACTATTTTTCGGACCAAGTGCGACAAAAGCTAATAATGCCAACCCTACCGATAATGTAGAAAACAATCCGGTTGAAGAGGCTTCCCCACAATCATCTGACACAGTTCCCAATCCGGCACCATAGATGGAAGTTGAGTAGTATAGTATTTCTTAAGAGCTATTAATTAATTCATGCCTTAGAATAAAAAGGTTGTGAAAAATTAGGGTATTTGCTTTTATGGCTGTTCCAAAGAAGAAAACATCTAAATCCAGACGAGATAAACGTAGAGCGACTTGGAGACACAAAGCGACTGTTGAAGCTCAAAAAGCTCTTTCCCTTGGTAAGTCAATTTTGACCGGACGTTCTACATTTGTTTATCCATCAGCCGAAGAAGAAGAGGACGAAGAGTAATTCTGTTTTAAGAGGGAGTAGGGAGTAGGGAGTAGAAAAAAATTGTTGGTTTTCCACTTTTGAATTGCTGTAAGTACGGTTAATTACTTTACTATGCAGTTCATCACTACCCCTTCGTTTCCCTGGAACAATACTGTAAATTACCTATGAATAACTTGCACCATAGAAACCTATAGTTAAAATAATTACTAATTGTTTTCCTGTGGTTCTTACCCGCCTGAGACTGCAAGTCCCAGTCTGATGGCATAAGTCCATTTCAATGGACTAAAATACTACATTTTTATGTTAGTAATGTTTTTATTTATATTTTTTGTTATGTAGTTAATTATGCGGCTCTGTGCAAGATATCAGCTATGAATAACTTGGTCAATTTCAGGAAAATATAATTTGCAAATTTATTGTTAGACAATTATTTTTGAATAAATTTGAATAAATTTGAATAAATCTTAAAAATATTATCCAAAACCATGCTGGGAAAATTCTTCCAAAAACCAACTTCTGAAAATAGCGATCGCGTTCCTCCAGGACAACATTTAGCTCAGGGATTTCCCGTACTTACTTATGGTGCAACTCCCCAAGTTAGTAGGGAGGAATGGGAATTCAGCATCTGGGGTTTGGTACAACCTCAAAAATGGAATTGGTCGGATTTTATGGCACTACCCCAAAACGATTTTACTGCCGATTTCCACTGTGTAACTCGCTGGTCGAAACTCGATGTTAAGTGGACTGGAGTTAAGGTGACAGAATTAATGAAAGTTATTCAGGTAGATTCCAAAGCGACTCATGTTATGGAGCATTGCTACGGTGGTTATACTACCAATATTGCAATAGAAGACTTTTTACGAGAAGAAAACTTTTTTGCTTTTAAATTATTTAATGAACCTTTAAGTGCAGAACATGGTGGTCCCATGCGCTTAGTAGTTCCTCATCTTTACGCTTGGAAAAGCGCAAAATGGATCAATGGTTTAGAATTTTTAGATCATGAAGAATTAGGTTTTTGGGAACGTAATGGTTATCATCGTCGCGGTGAACCTTGGAAGGAAGAAAGATATAGTGGATTTTAGATTTTAGATTTTAGATTTTAGATTTTGAATTATTTAGAGTTAAGAGTTAGGAGTTAATAATTAATAATAGTTATGTTCTATGCTCCATTACCAATTACCAATTACCAATTACCAAAAATCCGCCGAAGTAACGACAATTTATTCTTATAGGGTGGATAAAGCAGTTTTATGTCTAGAAGAAAAGGTTTTTTGAGTATGCTTTTATAATGAGAAAAAGTGTCAAAACCGGCTTTACCGTGATAGCTACCAATACCGCTATTTCCAATACCACCAATGGTAAAGATGGAACGGCATAATGAATAATTGTATGGTTAATACAACCGCCACCGAATGAAGTTTCGTTTATGACTCGTGTTTGTAGGTTTTGTTTTGAGAAAAT
>JAAUSO010000309.1 GCA_012033205.1 Richelia sp. SL_2_1
ATAATCGAAAAGTACGTAAAAAACGGAAACTGTGATTACTTTTTAGAATTGATAATTTATACTTTTTAAGTAATATTATTTGTGACACAACTAATTACTTAATGAAATAAAGCTTTTACCAAAAAAATATATCAATGCAGCAAATATTGAAGGATTGACGTTATGTCCTCAAAGAAGCCAAATGGTTATTCCAATCGTGGTTCGGTACAGATAAAAAATTCTAACGGCAGACTTCAAATAGTTTTTTCTCACCCAATTACAACAGAAGCAGGGGAGATAAAAACCAAACGTTTTTATCTTTCGACTAGACATGACGATACACCCTTGGGAAGACAGCAGGTTTCTACAATAGCCGCCAAGATTCAAAGGGATATCGATTATGGAGAATTCGATGCAACTCTGGCTAAATATAAACCAGCAGCTTCCCTAGAAACTGTTGCTCCTAAAACTCGTCCGTCTAGTCCGAAAAAACAGGACTTGGAACAGTTATGGGAACAATACACTGAATTCAAGAAACCACAGATAAGTCCCTCTACATACGCAGTCGATTATCGGAAGTATCGCAATCACATTGCGAATCTACCAACCAAAAGCTTAGATGATGCAGTTGCAATTAGAGATTATCTGATTGCTAATCTTACTCCCAATGCAGCAAAGCGTACTTTGACAAATATAAATGCTTGCTGCAATTGGGCTATGAAAAGTAAATTAATTGAGTCTAATCCTTTTCGAGGGATGGCAAAAGATATTCAGATTCCCAAGTCGGAGACAACAGAGTATCAAATCAATCCATTTACCCCTGAAGAACGCGACGCAATAATCAAAGCTTTTGAAGAAAGTAAGCTTTTATAGTTACTACGCTCCTTTAGTAAACTTCTTATTTTTTACCGGATGTAGACCATCAGAGGCTATAGCTTTGCAGTGGAAACATATCAATGATAAATACATAACTTTTGAGCAAGCCATGACAATAAGTAGTAAAGGATTTGCTATTAAAAACGGATTAAAAACTCAAAGTCAAAGACGCTTTCCGATAAATAATCAGTTATGTGAAATACTCGCATCAATTAAACCTGAAAATAACAATCCAGAAGAATTTATTTTTAAAAGTAAGAAAGGAGGAATTATAGACTTCGGTGATTTTCTTAATCATGCGTGGAAAGGTTATAAAAACCATCGCGGTAAAAATATGGATGGAATTGTAACTAAACTTGTAAAACAAGGTGTGATAAGTGAATATCGCAAACCTTATCAATGCAGGCACACTTTCATTACCCTTGTTTAGAAGCTGATATTGATGCGAAGGATATAGGAAAATGGGTTGGTAATTCTCCAGAAGTTATTTATAAAACACTATGCAGGTAGTAAGCCTAATTTAGAAGTACCAGAACTATGATTAGTTTAAATTAAGATAACAATTATTAAGACAAAAATATGCATTATAAATTAATATATGAGTATCGAAAATGTTAATATTGTAAAATATTTTTTAGGTTTGAGATAATTTGTATTATTGTTATCAATGTAAACTATGATTTTTAAATAAGTTCTCTTACAAACAAATAACTGATGACTAAAAAAAGAACAGAGTATGATAATCCTTGGAAGGAAATAATTGAAGATTTTTTTTCCTAGTTTTTTAGACTTCTTTTTTCCAACAGTATATTCTATTATCGATTGGACAAAACCCTATGAATTTCTAGATAGTGAACTACAGAAATTAGAACCAGATGCAGAAATTGGAAAACGCTTAGTCGATAAAGTTGTTAAGGTTTTCTTACTCAATGGTGAAGAAGCTTGGATACTTGTTCATATCGAAGTCCAGAGCCAATTCGATAAGAACTTTCCCGAACGAATGTATATTATCATTACCGTTTGTTTGACCGACACAAAACAAAAGTTATTAGTTTAGCTGTACTTGCAGACGAACAGCCAAATTGGAGACCATCAAGTTACGGGTATTCGCTTGGAGAATGTCGCTTAAGCTTGGAATTCCCAGTTGTGAAATTATTAGACTATGAATCCCAATGGCAAACCTTAGAGCAAACAACAAATCCTTTCAGTATTGTTGTCATGGCACATTTACGTACCAAAGCCACAAACCAAAACCCTGAAAGTAGGGTTACAGTGGAAGCTAAGACTAGTACGAATGTTGTTTGAAAAAGGATATAGCCGAGAAGAAGTTATTGCATTATTCCGGTTTATCGATTGGCTAATGTCTTTACCAGAAGAACTAGCGGCGGATTTTAAAGCAGAACTTAAACGCGAGGAGGAAGCAGGTAGAATGCGTTACGTAACTAGTATTGAACGTTTTGGCGAAGCAAGAAGGCATAGAAGAAGGTAAGGTTGAAATTGCTCGCGAAAAGTGTAGTTGAAGTTCTAGCAGTGCGATTTGGCGAAATACCGTCTAACAGTTCTTGAAAATATTAATCAGCATCAATGATGTATCTGTACTCAAGAGATTTCACAGAAATGCGATCGCAATTTCATCAATGGAAGCTTTTGCAGAACTTATCAATGAAATTAATTTATAAATTTCGTTTTGATGCTTCCAAACTTTGAAACATTAACTCGATACTTACCGGATTTTTGAATAGGTTGAATTAAACACAACAAACATCATACTTATTGATTGTGAAATGCGCTTTTTAAGAAGCGCATTTGTTTATATTTTTAAAGCAGAATTTATACAAACCTTCTAGCTATTTCTCATCCACCATAATTTGTTTTATCAACTCGGTAACATCTGGTACATCAACTGTATTATCGTAATTTTCATAAAAGAATTTTATTGATGCATGAAATGTTTCTGGTGTTTCGTGTTGCTCTTCAAAATGAATGCCATCTCTACATCCATACAAAATTAAGTTAGAGTTAATTATTTTAAGAAATGGCTGGATTGTAATCATTAAGTTAGCTACTTTAAAGCACCCACTTATGTACCCATGAAAGTAGCTTAAAAAGTAATTGATTTCTGGTTGTGAAAACTCTAGTTCAAATGGTTTTCTAGTTCTTTGGGTATCGTAACCATCAATATTATTTTCAATAATCCGGTACATACGATAATAAACTGTTCCGCGATGGTCGGCAATTACCATCAAGTAATAAAAAATTCCAATCGTCTTTTCAATAATTAATAGAACCGGAAATCTAAATGAACCTTTTCCTTCATCATAGAAATCACTAGTTTTTCCAAAAAGCCATTCTAAGGTAATGAATACTTCAGCTAAATTTAATTTGTTCTTACTTCCTCTATCACTCCAATCTAATTGGATATAAAACATATAATCATCATCAATCGGAAGACTGTTATCGCGTAATTTTTGTTCTTCAGTATCATCTAACCTCCATAACTGATATTTGATACCTTTTGATTCTAGCTTTAGCTGATTACGGATTCTGGATTGACGAATTTCTTGTTTCATAACTAATTTCTATAAAAATGCACCCGCTTAAAAAGCATAGAACATTAGTATCATACACATCGTGTAAATTATATTACGAGTGATAACGAGAAATATCAAAAAATAGGATTAAAACATTAAGAACGTTTTCCTTTCGTTTTCTTCTGACTAGATGGAAGCGACGCTAAATAATTTTCAATTGCTTTTGAGTGCGCTTTCGGATTGCTCTGATGATTCTGTATCCAATCGATTAATAGAGTCTTATTGTACCTAACTACCCTTGAGTTAACGGAAACCCAATGTATATCCTTTTGGAGTTTACCTTTTTGCCGATACCTTTTAAGAGTGTCACCGGATAAGCCTGTTAATTTTGCTGCGACGTTCTTGTCAATAAATTGATAATCCTGAATAGAAGAATTGCTCATGATTCAAAAAAACTTATGTACATCTCTAAAAATACCTTAATTAACCAAAAAAAACCTAATTTTTTCAAAAAAAGTTAGTCTATGAAAGATGCAATTTATCTAAAGTTCGTTATCAGTTAAAAATCATGAATGTCGCAGGTAGTAGTAATATCAGAAGATTACTTTTTTTATATCTATCACTATAGTGATACGAGTTTTTATGACTATAGTAATAATGCTCTTTCCGTCACAAGGAGAGCATTCAAAGTGGATATTTAATAGAAAATAACTTTAATAGTTTAGAAGGCTAACTTCTACAACATATTTGAAAAGTTAGAAGAGGTATAACTGCGAAGGTACATAGTTATTGCATAATACAATGAAGAATTCAATTGATAACTGTTTAATCACAGATCCGTTAGACTTGAATTACATTTCTCATGTCGTAAACCAAGTATTAGAATCGAAACATCATTAGCTGATATCACAGATTTACAAGCAGCTTTAAAGGAAGTTAGCTTAAAGCATGGTCAAGAAATACAAATGAATCTAGTCTTTGAAGAAAATCAACTGAGTGGATTCAACTTTTCTTTCAAAGATGAACCCAGTAAGGCAACAGCCACTATTCCTTTTAAGCAGCAACAACTCAATATCGAATCTGAAAAAGGAAATATTATTTCTTACGAGCAAAAAACAACAATAGCTACAACAGAATCGAAAAGTAACCTAATTTCTTCACCATCACCAGGATATATAACTTTAACACCAGGATTGCAAGTAGAATACCAACATATTGTTAACGAGGAGCCACCGGAAAATCACACTATTCTCAAATCATCGTTTTCAGTTCAAGGAAATATCAATCCTGGCTTAATAAATATTGCTAATCAATTAACGAATCAACAGGAAGTTAACGGATTATTATTAACTGGATTACCTCTAAAATCAAGTATTTCTCTAAGAGATACTTTAAAGTAGAAGATAAACCCGATATTCAAACTGCTGGATTAGCATTGCTTAAACGTTTTGAGCAAGTTTTACCGCAAGAATTTATGGAGTTAAAAGCAGGTGAAACTCCTAAAGCTTTTAATTGGAAAGACCCAGAATCAAATAAGCAATATCGCTTTTGTTTTGAAGCAGCTAAAACTGATATAGAAGGTAATATTTTAATCCCTGAAAAGCTAAAAGGGTTTGATACAAAATCTG
>JAAUSO010000090.1 GCA_012033205.1 Richelia sp. SL_2_1
TCCCCCCATCCCCCCACCCCATGTATAACATCACTAGAGAGCGCGTTGTCCGAAGTTTAGAATTTATCCAAGACGCGATTGTGATTTGTTTGTGTATCGGTTTATTTAGCTTTATGGTGCTGCAAGTGAAAGATATGTTTCTCTCTTTGCTTCCACCTCTACAGTTTCATGCCGTTACTGCCGATATTCTGTTTTTGCTGATTTTAGTTGAGCTATTCCGACTACTAATTATTTACCTCCAGGAACATCGTGTATCTATCGGAGTAGCCGTTGAAGTTTCTATCGTTTCTGCTTTGCGAGAAGTTATTGTTAAAGGTGTTCTAGAAACCAATTGGATTCAAGTTTTAGCGACTTGTGCTTTTTTATTAGTTTTAGGAGTATTATTAATCCTCCGAGTTTGGCTACCTCCCACCTTTAATGGCATCGATCCCGAACAAGAAATATCCAAACGTTATAAAAGTCGAGTTACATCGGAATTATTAAATACGAATGGGCATTAGGGAGTTAGGAGTTAGGAGTTAGGAGTTAAGAGTTAGGAGTTAAGAGTTAGGAGTTAGGAGTTAGGAGTTGTAGAGACGTAGCAATGCTACGTCTGTACCGGAGTTAAGAGTGAGGAGTTAATAATAATTTTTATCTCTGCTCCCAATTACCTATTACCCATTCCCAATTACCCATTACCAATTACCAATTACCCATTCCCAATTACCCATTCCCAATTACCAATATTGATTATGTCTATTACCTTAACCCCAAATCGTAAAAGAGATGTGCAAGTTGCTTCCATTGGTGAAGATACAATAATTTTGCGATCGCGAACTTGGGAAAGACTCAAGTTTGAGGTTGAGTATTCTCGTCAAAAGGGAACTACGGCGAATTCTTATCTGATTCAAGCCGATAAAAAGGCTTTAATTGACCCTCCTGGTGAGTCTTTTACGGAAATTTATCTCCAGGAATTAAGGCAACATCTAGATTTAACTACCTTAGATTATATTATTTTGGGTCATGTCAACCCGAACCGCAGAGCGACTTTAGAAGTATTAATTTCTCAAGCTCCTCAAGCTACTATAATCTGTTCTCGTCCGGCTGCAAATGCTCTCAAAACAGCTTTTCCTTTCGGGGAATCGCGTATCCAAGCGGTACGTTCCGAGGATACTTTAGATTTAGGAGGGGGACATCAATTAAAGTTTGCTACCGTACCAACTCCTCGTTGGGCTGATGGACTTTGTACTTATGATGCTGCTACCAAAATACTTTACACAGATAAGTTTTTTGGCGCTCATGTTTGCGAAGATACCTTATTTGATCGAGATTGGAAAAGTTTAGACGCGGAGCGTCGTTACTATTTTGACTGTCTCCACGCACCCCAAACTAAACAAGTTGAAGCTGCTTTAGAAAAATTTACGCTGTTCCCGGCTAAGTCCTACGCTCCCGCTCATGGACCAGTTGTTAACTACAGTCTCAGTAGATTTACTTATGATTATCGTCAATGGTGTCAGCAACAGAACCAAGAATTGAGCGTTGCTTTGCTTTATGCTTCCGCTTATGGAAATACAGCAGTTTTAGCAAGTGCGATCGCCAATGGTTTAATTGAAAATGGTATTAATGTCGAATCAATCAACTGTGAATTAGCGGATAGTGAAGAGATTACCCGTACTGTAGAAGCTTGCGACGGCTTGATTATCGGTTCCCCCACATTAGGAGGTCACGCACCTACTCAAATTCAAACTGCTTTAGGTATAATTCTCTCAACAGCAGCGAAAACCAAATTAGCAGGGGTATTTGGTTCCTACGGATGGAGCGGAGAAGCGATCGATTTACTAGAAAATAAGCTCAAAGATGCCAATTATCTTTTAGGATTTGAATCGATTCGAGTTCGTTTCGCTCCTACAGATGAAATTCTCCAACAATGTCAAGCAGCAGGGGCATTATTTGCTCAAAACTTAAAGAAAGCCAAGAAACTGCGGACTCCCCGACAAGTGGTAACCGAAGCTCATGTAGATCGAACCGAACAAGCAGTAGGGAGGATTGTTGGTTCCTTGTGTGTCGTCACAACTTGTGAGGAAGACACCCATAAAGGTGTTTTAACTTCTTGGGTATCTCAAGCAACTTTTAGTCCACCAGGAATTATGATTGCGATTGCTGATGAACAAAATGCGGATTTAATGTGCCATCCTGGCGATAAATTTGTCTTAAATATTCTCAAAGAAGGTAGAAATGTCCGTCGTTATTTTTCTCGTCATAGCACATTAGGAGATAATCCGTTTATCAATCTTTCTAACAAAATAGCTGAAAATGGCTGTCTGATTCTTACCGAAGCATTGTCCTATTTAGAATGCACTGTACAAAATCAAACTAAATGCGGTGATAGATGGTTAATTTATGCTGTAGTAGATAACGGTGAAGTCTTAGAAAATGAAGGATTAACGGCTATCGAACATCGTAAATCTGGGAGTCACTAACTAAAATTCCCCTACGCGACTACTTAACGCTGGATCGATTTTCCCAAGCCGACGTTTGAGCAAACTAATTACTGTGTGATGCATTTAACGCCAAATTCCATCTTTATGTAGAAAAATGTTCTGAGAAACTCATTGTATCTCGTCATGCAGAAGTAGAAACGTCCACAATCAGATTCCACCTTCTGTAGAGTTGATTACTTGCCTGGTAACCCATTGCCTACTGGACTCAGATTTCCAGCACCCGGACTTGGGCAATGTTGATGTTGCCTTTGTACAACACGTGCGGTGTTCCCCCGAATAGTAACACGGGCTTCCCCGGCTCTACACGACGGTAGAACCGCTTCTGCGTCTCCGACACGTTGGCATAGCGCACCAAGCACCCCCGCTCATAGGGGATGATTCGTGCTTCCTCCGGTGCCTCACCGGGCAGGTAGAACGCCGTATTCTCATATGTGAAGCGCTGTGCGTCGATCTCGAACCACTGACGGGGGGCGCAGGTATGTCCCGCCTCCTCCATCGCGGCTTTGAGAGTGGACGGAGGGACGGGCGAGAACATCAGCACATCGTTCCACCAACAGCTTAAGGGCGGCACACGCCGCTGGAGAATGTGTTCACGCCCTGCGTACTTTGCCATCTGCTGCGCTGCAATCTCTGGATAGATGGTTTTAAGTTGGTTCAGGGGGTATAGCACGGTGCCGCGCAAATCAGGCGGTACAAGATGGTAGACAAATGGTTCTGTTAACCCCATACTTCCTCTCTAGTCATTTAATGACTCAATTCCTTGTTCTTTAAGCCTAGCTAATCCATCTTTCATTGTTTTAACTTGTTCTAGTGAATGTCCTTGCCAAATCGTAACTTCACCAACAACCTTAAACGGAAATAATGAACGATAAGACTTTGTTGGATTGCCAGGGAATTTTCTGTCAGTTAAATCAGGATCGTCTTCAATGAGTCCTGTTGGTTCTACTAAATATATTCTTTCACGTCCTTCTCCAAAAGCAAGTTCAGCTCCCCAGATTGCGGCATCTAATGTTGCTGTCAGGAAGATATATTTAGCTTTTTTCTCTGTCCGAAATTCGAGTCAAAACCAACTTCGATAAAGTCTCCAATCTTTAGAGAAACCTTTGTTCCATGAAAGAACGTCTGAGAAAAGGGTGTTGCTTTGGGTTCACTTAATTTGTTCTTGCTTTCATTATTTTCCATTGTAGTAACCTATCTTTGATAGTTTTCTTGATTGCTGAGATTGTCCATTACAATAGACATCTCCGAAAATTAATTATGCGTTACCCAGAACCCTTGTAGAGACGTAGCAATACGCCCCGTCTCTACATCTTTTTCGGAGATGTCTAATGACCGCTAACTATTTATTAACCCGAAAGTTTCCGCATATCATCCCAAGCTTTCAGTTAAATAAAGCATTACAGGTAATTTAGTTATAATATCAAGAAGTTTTCCGAATAATGACACTACCGTGTCACGCTTCGCTAACGTCAATATCCACATAATATACCGAATTTTTCTGGATAATATCCGAAGCGCGAATATTACACAAATTTTTCAAAATACTTTTACCGCGATCGCAGTTCTTCACTTAATAATCCATTTTTCCCAATCAACATTATCATCTTCAGATGATTTATATAATTCTGAGTTCCCAGATGCAAGTACTTGAGCAATCATTTGCATCGATTTAGTTCGACTCGGCACAGAAAACTCAGAATTAGGATTATAAACATCGGGATGGTGCCAATTATCTAGTTGAATAATTTGCGATAATTCAGCCGGTACTATTTCTCTAAATTCTGTTTCATTTGCTAACATTTTTGCACGATATTTATCTACAAGATGAAGCATTAAATCAAAATCAATATAATCTGATAAATGAAGATTTCTCTGAACTTGACTTGAGTTAACAATAAATTCTTCTTCACGAATCATTACCGATATAAATTCGGAGATTTCTCCATCATCAATTTCTAATTCACCTAATGGATATTTGACCGGAAAGTAATTAACAAAAGGTTCTTCTATCAAAAGATGATTTCCAAATGCATAAATCATCAATACTGGTTCAACACCATTAAAACTATACCAACTCACTATTTGTTCTATTGTCAAAGCCCAATGTTGATTGTTTCTGAATCCGGTGAGACGAGCAGTTGCCATATCGTAATTCATATTCTCAAAACCTGGAAAATCCAAGTTAGCTGCTGCTTTATCGAGACAATTGAGAATATCATCTGTAGTAAAACTTGTCATATGAGATTAAATATTTTTGACTAATATAGCATTTAGCGCCAATAACTACATTAATCTTTTTATATAAGTGGTATTTAAAAAGGTAAATTATAATTTGCTCTCCAGTTGACAGCTATGATTAAACCTCGTGAAATATACGATTTAATGTTAGATTATGGCACCAAAAATAATCAAATAAAAGAAATAGTTATCGGTTTAACTTGGACTTTATGTATAGCAGAAGGTGCTGGTTTATGTATGAGTCCAGGAACAGCTACTCGCACATTACCTTGGTCGGGAACTTTAGTAAATAAATCAATTTCTGAGTTAGCACCTTGGTTACTTTCTTGGGATAATTATCAAGCAACTGTAGCAATGGCTGCGATTAATTCTGTAGTCAATTCATCTTCTTCTTTACCCGATAATGGTACAGTTTTATCTCCTAGTGGTTCCGCGAATTTAGCTGTATTTGAACATTTTTTACCTCAAATTCGTCACAAAAATGTTTGCATAATTGGACGCTATCCAGGATTAAATAAATATTCAACACAAATGCAAATGAAAGTAATAGAACTTCAACCAGGAGCGGAAGATTTTCCGGCACCAGCTTCAGAATATTTATTACCAGAAGCCGAATGGGTATTCTTAACAGCAACTTCTATTGTTAATAAAACCTTTCCTCGTTTAGTTGAATTAGCTAAGAATTCTAAATTAGTTTTAATGGGACCAACTGTTCCTTGGTTACCAGATTTAAAACATATGGGAATCGATTATTTAGCGGGAATTAAAGTTACTAACTTACCAAGTTTAAGACAAACAGTTGCAGAAGGTGGTGGAATTAGAATCTTTGAAACTGGTATTCAATATTGTGTAGTTGAATTATGAATCAAAACGTTTATACTTAGTCATATAATGCATCTACTTCAAACATGAAAACAGATAATATTTTTTACAAACTGTTTGGCGAATTCCCTGAGATATTTTTTGAATTGATTGGAAAACCACCTACTACATCAAATTTATATGAATTTAAAAGTCAAGAAATTAAAGAAACCAGCTTTCGACTTGACGGTATATTTATCACATTAAATTCATTAAATACAACTACTAATGAACCGATTTATTTTGTAGAAGTTCAATGTTACAAAGACAAACTGTTTTATGATAGATTCTTAACTAGCATTCTTCTTTATTTTTACCAGTATCAACCATCAAATCCACATTGGTATGCTATAGTTATTTTCGATACTCGTAAAAACGATGTAGATTATCCCCAACGTCTAGATTCACTGAAAAAACCCCATTTGCGCTGCTTTTACCTGGATGAGATGGAAAGCGTATCATCTGATTCATTAGGATTAGGAATTATCAAATTAATTGTTGAAGAAAACCAAAAAGCTAAAATATCAGTACAACAGCTAGTTGATAAAGCAAGACTTGAAGTCAAAGATGCAGCTATCCAGAGAAAAGTTTTAGAATTGATAGAGGCTATTTTAGTTAATAAATTTCCTAATTTAAATCGGGAGGAGATAAAAGAAATGTTAAGTTTGGAATTAATTAAAGGTACGAGATATTACGAAGAGTTAAAAGAGGAAGCACGAGAAGAAGTTAAGGAAGAAGTCAGGGGAGAAGTGATAAAAAAACTTCTGCAACGTGGAATGACTGTGGAAGAAATAGCCGATATTTTAGAGTTAGATGTAGAACTTGTGAGAAAAATAGTAGAAGATAATTAAATAGTTTTAGAAGTCGGGTTTTTAGGATAATTGTCTTGTCACAGAGATATTGAAGATAAAAACCCGACTTCTCTACCCTTATTTATGACTTTGTTAAATTCAAATTTACAACGGATATGTACTATGAAGTTGCTTGCATTCTGCTTTTAATATCCCCGATTTTATTTTGATAGAAGTCGGAGATTTGGCAATAATTTCTTCACATCCCACGTTAATCATATTGGGGTTGTAATCATCTTCAAAATCGGCAGCACCAGCACCATAAACGATTTCGGAAATACCAGCCCAAAAACAAGTAGCCGCACACATTGCACAAGGTTCGCAGGTAGTATATAACGTATAACCCGATTCTAAAGAAGCGGTTTTGAGACGAGTAGTTAATTTACGTAAAACATTAACTTCAGCATGACAAGTTGGGTCTGCATCAGATTCTACAGTATTTCCGGCTCGTTCAACAATTTCGTTATCCTTAACAATTACCGCACCAAAAGGAGTTTTGCTCTTCTCGGCTTCGATAATAGCCATTTGCATTATTTCTTCAGCAGTCATAATCAATTAATAATTAAGTAGGTGGGTAAAAAAAATTTATCGTTACGGTAAGGGAGTAGGAATAAGCTCTTAGTTTATATTTTGTGACATAGTAATGTTTATTTGTACTCACTTACTTAAAGTAATGATAAATAAAAGTCAATAAAGTCAATAATTATTTAGAATTTTTATTGTTTTTTCACAAATATACGGGATAAAAATTCAGTAAATTACGACTATATTATTGTAGGGCTAATTAACAATTACCGCTCGCAAAAGCGAGAGCAGATTAAATACTATGATAATAGACAATTTTCGCGCTAAATTACGCAACGAAGCAAAAATTTGGCGAGATGAAGGGCTGATAGAGGATTCTCAATACGAACAATTATCCCAAAAATATCAATTTGATAGTTTAGATAATGTTGCACAAGACCGTTTTATTTTTATTTTAATCGGAGTCGGTTGTATACTTGTAGGTTTAGGTGCAATTACTTTCGTTGCAGCTAATTGGCAAGCTTGGTCTCGTGAAGTAAAATTAATCCTATTATTAAGTTTATTTTTCGCTATAAATATTGTTGGTTTTTTCCTTTGGAGAGAACCAGTATTTGATAATGCAGGAAAGAAACGACGACAACGGAAGCGAATATTTGGACACGGATTACTACTTTTAGGGGCTTTACTTTTAGGCGCAAATATGGCTTTTATGGCGCAGACATTCCATATTAGCGGTGATGATTATCAGTTATTCATCTACTGGGGAATTGGCGTTTTAGTAATGGCTTATGGTTTGCGTTTAGCTTCTTTGGGAGTATTTGCATTTGTTTTATTTAATATTGGATACTTCATGGGTTTAGGAGAATTATGGAGTGTTAATAATGAATTTTCTTTGACACGATTGATGATAGAACATATGCCAATTCTGTGGTTGGTATTATTTGTACCCTTAGCTTATATTTGTAAATCACGATGGATTTTTGCATTATCTACAATTGCTTTTGCTACTTCATTACAATTCAATCTAAATCGATACTATAGATATTCACAATCTTGGGTTAATCATTTTACTTTTGCACTTCCACCAGCGTTATTGTGGAGTTATGATGATTTACTATTTCCTAAAGTTAATCAAAGATGGTTTCAACCTGTTGCGCGTAATTTAGCACTGTTATTTTTCAGCATTCTATTTTATATCCTTTCCTTCCGGGAATATTGGCGATTGTCTGACTATCCTCCTAATTTTAACGAATTCAAACCCGACTTATTTTTATTAATAGATTTGGGAATTCTCACTGCTTTAGCTATTTATCAATGGTTTAATTTACTGTTTGCAAATCGCAACCGTCAGCGTCAAGGAATAGATATTACTAATATTAGTATTGGTATTTTAGTTGTAATGGCAGCTTTTGCACCAATAGCTCGTCAAAATATTGGTGGAATGGCATTTATAGCAATTTTTGTCTTCAATTTACTCTTAGCATTATTAGCTTGTGGAATGATTCGTCAAGGATTGCAATCAAATCAAAGACGTGCATTTTGGGGAGGAATGATATTATTAACTCTGCAAATTATTACCCGGATGCTTGAATACAACACAGAGTTATTATTTAAGTCTTTGGTTTTCGTATTGTGCGGAGTCGCTGTTATCACCGCAGGATTATGGTTTGAACGTCATTTATCAGTTAACAGTTAACAGTTATCAGTTAACAGTTATCAGTTATCTATTTAACAACTAACCACCATCAACCATCAACTAACCACTATCAACTAACCATTATCAACCATCAACTAATTATGAAATCTCAACCTTTTCCCGATGAATCTTCTGAAAAACAACTTATTCCTGAATTTGAAATAAATTCACCATTAAATAATAAACCAATACCAATACTGAGATTTTTAATTCCATTAATAATCCAAGCTGGGTTAATTTTAGCAATACCAGCCCAATCGGCTCACACATACCTTACGGGAAAAACAGTCATTTTACAAACCGTACCCGTAGACCCTTACAATATATTGACAGGTTACTATCAAATCCTCAATTATGATATTTCCACAAAAACTATTTTAGAAAAACTTCCCGGCAGTAAAGACGTATTAAAAGACGGGAACAGTTTTTATGTGGTACTCCAGGAAGAAAAAACTACTGACGAGAAAATTCCCAAAGCTTGGAAACCAATACGATTAAGTGAAAAACTTCCCGATTCTCTTCCCGATAATCAAATTGCGTTGAAAGGTAAATATCAATATGGTTTGATTAAATACGGCTTAGAAAAATATAATATCCCCGAAGACCAACGTAACCAAATTAATGATAATATATCTCAAGCTACACAAAGTGCTACCCAAAATCAGCCACAACCGATTGTAGTAGAAGTCAAAATTGATTCCCAGGGTAAAGCCGTACCTATAAGTATGTGGGTAAAAGAGCGTAATTATCGCTTTTAGTCTTCATGACGTAATTGCCAAGCTGCACCAAAAGCCGCACCCGCACCAGCAAGCAATCCGGTACTCATTCCCTGGATAGTTTTACTAACAGGGTTTTGAGTCAAACACTCATTTGTCACCTGAGCAGCTTTGATACACATAGTACTTTCAGCCCAACTCGAAGTACCTCCCAACACCACACCAGTGATGCTACAGGAAACTACTAACAGTAAAAGACGTTTATTTTTTCTATCCATAGATAGGTTTTTGAATATCTGAGGGATGATTTTCTTTTAACTAATGTACATAAAAATGGATGCATTGTCAGCAAGATTTGTATAAAACTGCAAAAATTGTTCTTGTATAATTCTTGTGTAATTTTTTGTATCAAAGGAAAATATATTGCTATTTGCGATATATTTCCCCGATGAAAACTCTGCGTCCCTTTGCGTTAAGCCTTTGCGTGCCTCTGCGTTAAAAAATAAAATTCTCTCTTATTCAATAATCAAATTAAAAGGCAAACGAGCATACACACCTAATGGATCATTCATATTTTGTAAAAGTGCAATTTCTGCTTGTAATTTTTCAAATTCAACGGTTAAAGGATGATTTGCTTGCAGAGGATTATTACTAGTTTTAAAATTAGTTTTAAAATTAGCCTTAAAAATAGTTTGGGTATCTTCAGCGACTTTACCAAAAATCTTTCGCTAAAAGTACTGGGTTTAGGATACTCTTGCAATTGCCATTTATCTCCCAACTTTGCTTGTGTTGCCGCATATTCAATCGCAGCATCTAAACCACCAATTTCATCAACTAAACCAATGTCTTTTGCTGCTTTACCAGACCAAACTCTTCCTTGAGCAATTTCTGCTACTTTTGCTTGGGGTAAATTTCTACCTTTGGCTACTTTATCTAAGAATACATTATAAACACGGTTGACACTACGTTGAAAAATCGCCAATTCTTCCTCAGATTGAGGGCGAGTTACTGTTCCGATATCGGCATAACGTCCGGTTTTCACACTATCCCAGGTAATACCGTTATCATTGGCTAACTTTTGAAAATTAGGTATACTGCCAAATACACCGATAGAACCCGTAATTGTATTAGGTTCGGCAAAAATACGGTTAGAATCCACAGCAATCCAATAACCACCGGATGCTGCAATATCACCCATTGATACTACAACTGGTTTAACATCACGAGTTAACCTGATTTCTCGTTGAATTATCTCGGATGCAGTAGCGCTACCACCCGGAGAATTTATCCGTAAAACCACCGCTTTCACATCTTTATCTTGACGAATACGGTGGAAAATATTCGCAAAGCGGGTTCCTCCCACTTCTTGAAACTCCCCATCACCATCAACAATACCGCCTTCAGCATAAACTACAGCAATTTTATTTTGGGAGTTGTTATTTTCACCTACATTGGCAATTTGAGCGTATTCCTTTAAATCAATTTGTGTAAAAGACTTTTCTTTACTATCAGTCTTGGTAAACTCTTTAAGTTCCGTAACTACTTCGTCATAATAAGCAACCTGATCTACCAAACGGTTGGCTTTAGCTTCCGAGGGTTCTAAAAGACCTTTACTATCAGCAATTACTTGCAATTGTTGCGGAGTCATTTTACGACTTTTACCTACAGTACCACGCCATTCACCCCATAAATCATCAAGTAACTTCTGAATTTGTTCGCGATTTTCCGGACTCAATTGTTTTAAAATCAGCGGTTCAACAGCACCTTTAAACTTTCCTACCCGAACAATTTGCACTCCCACACCAAACTTTTCCAAAGCTCCAGCCAAAAACATCGGTTGCGAACTCAAACCGTTAATTTCCATTCCTCCAAAAGGATTCACCACAACAGTATCCGCTACCGAACTGAGATAATATTCTTTTTCACCCCATCCCACACCGTAAGCGACAACTTTTTTACCCGTATCGCGAAATTGTGTTAGTGCTTGGCGAATTTCTTTGAGAGTTGCAAAACCAGTACTTCCACTTCCCGAAGTGTCTCTAGCATCTAAATAAACACCAACAATTCTTTCATCGGTACGGGCTTTTTCCAAAGCATCCAAAACCGAACGCAGCGTCATTTGTTTTGCAAATTACCTGATAGCGCTTGCTGTAAAATCAAACCCGAATCTGGTTCCGCATCGGTAATTTGGGTTGATAAATCAAACACCAACATGGAAGAATCTTTGACTTTTGGTCCCGAATCCGTGGAAGCAGCAGCAAAAAGTAGCAAAATTAATCCCGTGCCACTTAAACCAACAAAAACAAATAGTCCTAACAAACTGCCAATTAAACTCGCAAAAGTTTGCTTGATAAAACTACCCATATTATTCCTCTTATCCTCAGTTTTATTCATATATTGATAATTATTATTTACGCTTATTCTACTTATTTAGTTAGTAGTTGCCCTTTAGCGCTAAAGCACAAGTAAGTGGTAAGCGTTGAGTAACGGATTTATTTTCCCACTACTCACTCCAACTTCCTTCTTGTTTGTGAGAAATGCGGGTTTAGCGCTAAAGCACAACTACCAACCAAAATCTATTTATCCTTTGGATTTCATTTCAGTTTTGTTCTATTTCTAATATCCCCTAAAAACATTGTTACTAACACCGAAAAAAATGCTCAATAATTAAGAAATAAAATTACCCACGTGCTTTTTGTAAACTGTGAGAATGTTTTAGCTGTTCTAGTGTAGCGTTACCAGTACAAAATAGTGCTGTGCTAATTTCCGCAATTAACACTTTTGCTAAATCGTAAAGGGTAGCTTCCGATGATGTCGCAGCTTGTAAAAACGGCATTGCTAACCCTGCAATATCCGCCCCCAAAGCAATCGCCTTTGCAACATCCACACCATCACGCAAACCTCCCGAAGCAATCAAAGGTACATCAGGTGCAACTTGACGAATCCCCGTAATGCATTCTGCTGTCGGTACCCCCCAATCGGCAAAAGTCCTACCCAAACGTCGCTGTAGAACATTATCAGCACGTTCACTTTCTACCAAAGCCCAAGAAGTTCCCCCCGCACCAGCCACGTCAATCGCTGCAACTCCAGCACTAATCAACTTTTCAGCCATTTTAGCCGAGATTCCATTCCCAACTTCTTTAACGATTACCGGCACTGGTAACTTAATACATAAATTTGAAATTTTGTCAAGAATTCCCCGAAAATTAGTATCACCCTTGGGCTGAATGCATTCTTGTAAAGGATTGAGATGCAAAATCAATGCATCGGCTTCCAAAATATCAACAACTCGCAGACATTCATCCAAACCGTAATTGTAATTGAGTTGAACCGCACCCAAATTAGCAAGCAATAAAATATCGGGAGCATACTTGCGAACCGCAAAAGTATCGGAAACCTGGGGATTCTCTACCGCTACTCGTTGAGATCCGACACCCATAGCTAATCGGTAATGTTGAGCAACTTTTGCCAAACGACAATTGATAGTCTTCGCTTCTTGGGTTCCCCCAGTCATCGAAGAAATCAACAACGGTGCGTTGATCACTTTTCCTAAAAAGGTAGTACTAATATCAATTTCATCCCGGTTAATTTCCGGTAGACAACAATGCTCAAAATGATATCGTTCTAATCCAGATGTGGTTTGACGACATTGAACATCTTCCTCTAGACAGATGCGAATATGGTCGGCTTTACGAGATTCAGTTGCTGCTGAGTAATTTGTAGAAATCTTCACGGTAAAGACTGGAATTAATATTGACTGTTATTTTCTCAGTCTCTGGTATTTTGGGATTTTTTGGAGTCAAACAATAACTTTTGATTACTTTATTAACATTTCGCATTTTAAAGGTCAAAGGTTGAAGGTTGAAGTAGTTTGTTTCTCGGACTTGATATCTTGCACCATAGAAACCTATCGTTAAAATAATTACTAATTGTTTGACTTCGTCAATACTTAATGTATTTGTGGGGTTAAGTACCTGTGCCTTCATTAATTAGATATTTCTTCTAGGCAGGGAATAGGGTTCGGGGGCAATAGGGAACAGTAATATAACTGAGTAGTAATTATATAAATAATTTTGCTTAAGTACTTATTTTATCTAATCCAAACCTACACAAACAATCCAGGAATAACTGCTTTACCCCAATCTCTCTATCTCAAGGAAACCCTTGGTCTATCAGCAACGACAATATCTCTTCATTACTACGAACTCAGCAATTCTCATTTTGAAACATTTATACTAAAATAGGTGCCTCAACAGGCTTTCCTACTCAATTTCCTGAACAGCAGAATACAGGTTTGAGCCACTCAAAGTAGTTGAATTCAGAAGAATGGGTGAGAATCATTTTCATACTGAGAATTACTGCTACGAACTAGCTGCCCAGAGTAAAGAGACTTCATATTGGTTAAATGTCAAATCCGCACTTACAAGCGTCATGTCTTCTAGCTGAGCTTGTGCAATCAGCATTCTGTCAAAAGGATCGCGATGATGTAAAGGTAGTGCAGCTACCCGCAAAGCATGAGAAGCAGTGATCTCTAACGATCTAGCTCCTAGTTGACTCATGCGAGTAGAGACATAATCATTTATTTGTTCTGGCAGTGGCAACTTACCGATTGAAACCTTAATTCCCATCTCCCAAACACTAGCAACAGAAAACCATACTTCATTGCTTTCGTTGGCAATTTGTTCAATTACATTCTCACTTAACTTTTCTGGTTGAGCAAACCACCATAACCAGCATTGTGTATCCAGTAAAAGTCTCACTCTGCACCGCCCTCAAATGCAACCAAAATATCTTCTGGCAGAGGAGCATTAAAGTCGTCTGGCACAATAAATTTTCCCCGATCTTGCCCCAAGCTAGACTGTCGATCTAAGGATGTCCGAAATGGAACAAGCTTAGCAATTGGAATACCTCGGTTTGAAATCACGATTTCCTCTCCGAGTTCCACACGGGACAATAGCCGAGAGAGGTTGGTCTTAGCTTGATGGATATTTACAGTTTCCATAGTCTTAAAGAACTAAGTCTACAAACTAAGTTTAGTTTAGTTGCAGTGATTCTGCAAGGGCAAATTAATTTGGAGTCATGGGTCACTGGCAAGCAACGCGCTGGAGCGGACGGTTGAGATATCTATCCTCTTAAATTCCTGTTGATAACTGCCATAGTTGAATTTCGTAGCACAGATGATTTTCAAAAATTTTTCTGGCTGCCAATCCTTCTATTATTGGTTTATCTAACCAGCGTTTAAATGCCCAATTCAACAGTGCGTATAATGGTGGAACAGCGATTTTTATCACATCAGCAATATATTTCCCTGTAGTTATCCCAAAAGTCCGAAAATTACTCACACATAAATCAAGTGTCGGTACAATTGAACGAGAAATATCTTCAGCTTTAATTAACGTAAATCCTACTTTTTCTAAAGCTATTTTTAGCTCTTCTCGGATGTGACAATTAGAAAAAATACCTTCTTGATATTTAGCATCAAAACGCATCATATCCGCTATTAATAAATAACCTCCGTTACCTAGTAAACGAGCCGCACCTTGCGCTAAATCATCAACTGCAATATATTGACTACTTTCGCTAAATAAAATTAAATCGTAGGATTTATCTTGTTGAAAATCTTCAAATCGAGTCAAGTGAAAAGGAACTTTACCTTGAGTATTCTCAATAAATTTTTCTTGTTGAATTGCATCTGGTGCTAATGCTTCGACAGCGAAACCGCGATCGCACAAATATTTAGTATTCCCACCGATACCACAACCCACGTCCAGCAAGGTTTTGATGCCTCCTGGTATAAAGCTAAAAAGCTTCATAGCATAGGCTTCCTGAGCTAAACGTAACTTAGTTAGAGTCAATTCTTCTTCTGCTGCGGGTGGTTCTTCCCAATACCCATAATGTAGATAGGAAGATTGCGTAAGTCCCATGTAATAGTCGATTGCTGCATTCTGGTAGCGAGTCGCTTTAGGAATCCGAATTGACTTTGATTTTTGCATTTTAGTTAACCTACTAAATATAAATAGATAAATACTTTGTAACTAATCGAAAGATAATGATTATTATTTAATTAATTGAATGCATAATACTTAACACATTTTTGATTTTTCCACAATTCAGTAATTATATATTTTTCAAGATAATTTATGATAATCGAAAAACGAATAATTGCGGACACAGTTACTGAAGTTAAACACTTTAACTATCAAATACTAAAAATGCAATGCTCTGTAATAAAATTACGGATGGCTGCAAAGATCCTTGAAGCTGTTTGTTCTTGAACAAATTACTGCTGAGGATTAAATTAGCAGTTTGATATTTTTTACGAATACTTAAAAAAAATGAGATTATAATCAGAAAGCTAATTATAAATAAAATACCTCAATCAGTGAATAACTCTCAAGCCGAAATACTTTATCGGCGGTGGTCTTTATTCTGGGTTTGCTTGGGACCTCTTAGTTGGCTGGTGTCTATTCCTTACATTGCAATCAAGAATCAACAAGCTTGGGGTGGTCTGGGAGCGCTCTTCTACACCGTTCCCGTTATTGCTGCGATTCATCTAATTGCCCCGTTAGCCTTGCTGTATATGAGTTACCGACGACGAGAACGAAGGCAACAGGTAGGTCGGTGGGTTTGGCTCGGCTGGCTTTACTATGTCTGTCTCCCTATCTTATTGCTTTTAATCTCAATCCAAGTCCAAGGGCTGTCTCAAACTCTTGAGTTTTTTATCCGGCTCATCAATGAAATTCGGTTTCAATCGAAAGGTTAAATTCAAAGACAGTATCCCATTGAAATGTATTCCAGTGGTGTCGATAATTGCTAATTATTAAAACGGGCGCGACAGGACTCGAACCTGTGACCGACTGCTTAGAAGGCAGTTGCTCTATCCAGCTGAGCTACGCGCCCAAACAAAACAATATGCTTTTATTCCAAAGCTTATATATTATATCAGTAGTTTAAACAAAAAGCAATGAAAAGAGTGAATTTTTAAATAAATCAAGATAAAATGTAACTTGATTAACTATAAAGTTAGATAAAAATCCGGACATATAGGGTATTCAAAAGGTATATTGTGTTGAAAAAAGGTAAAAGCGTCAAATATTACCAAGACGTTATTATATCTCCCATATATTAAATAAATGCCTCGGTGAGGAGTTATCTGAAAAATTCATGTTTATTTTGAAACGGCAGGACGTTGAAATATCAAGCATTGTACATCCGTCTCGCGACCAACAGGTACCTGTCCTTAATTATCAAGGACAAACTTTTCGGTTGATTAGTTTATTTAAAGCGAGTCAAGAAGAAGAAGCTAGGGCTTTGTGGCGAGAATTGACAGATCACCGGGGTAAAGCCTGTGTGTTATTGGAAGAAGAAGATCGCTTCAGTGTTTGGGGAAAAATTCGTTTAGACAAGCTTGATAGTGAAGCAAGCGAACAAGGTAATAATAAAATTTTAACAGTTGCGAGTATTTTGCTGTTGCAAGCCGTATATATGGATATTGAAGAGTTTCTAGGTGCAAAACAAGGGAATTTATTTAAAAAAGAAATTTCACATATTTTGAATCGATGGCAATTTCCCGCAGCATCTTCACCCCAGGCAATTGATTATTTACTGAGTATAAACCCTCTAGAACCGATTAAAATTCCTTTTTGGGAGGAAGATTACGTAGTAGTATTTCTTGAAGAATTGCATAGACTGGGTAAAGCATATTTTGGTAATTCCGATTTTGCTCATCAAACATTGGATACTTTACAAGATATGCCAATCCCGGAACGAAGGCTATTTATGACTTGGCTAAATAATTCAACTCTGAGTAAACTGTGGCATTAACATATAGTGATTTTTATGCAGTTAAGATTGTGTAGGTTTGTCAAGTTCAATAGGCTCTGGTTCAAGGAGAATTTATCTTGCGTACACAATCTATCAGCAAAATCTCTATGAAGTGCATAAACATGGTGAAGTAGAAATGAGTAGCATTTATAACAAGTCCTCCGCTTTCAAGTCATTGTTTACCACTCAAAACATTATCCTGGCTAATATTTGTTGGGGTGTTTTGGCATTGCTATACTTTTTACTTTTTAGTGCTAAGGTTCCGGATGCAAATGGTTTAGTGAGTCGTGCCGAATGGTATGTAATTGGCACAAATATTTTTGAAGCGCTAGCTTACCTGATGGCAGGTATTTTATGCTTGAGAAATTGGCGCAGTCGTCAAATTGTCAGCGGCAGAACCGTTTGGCTGCTATTTGGTATAGGTATGCTTTCTTATTTCTTAGGAGGGATATTCTTTGGTTATACCGAAATAGTCTTAAATGAGGAACCATTTCCTTCAGTTGGCGATATATTTTTTGTGGTGACTTATTTGTTGGTTGGTATCGGCATGATTTTAGCGGTAGCTTCAAGACGAATTAATTTAGAGGTCTGGCAGTGGATAATTGTATTGGCGATCGCGGCTTTTGGTAGTGCTTTGGCATGGCTAATTAGTCAGCAAGATCCAGCGACGGTTGCTGTAGCAACAGAAGGTGGTTCTGGATGGAAGGAGCAAGCTGGGACATTTTTAAATTGGTTTTATGTAGTCAGCGATGTATTACTATTAATTATTGCTACCAGTCTGCTATTAGCTTTTTGGGGTGGAAGAGCTTCTTTGCCTTGGCGAATGATTGCAGTGGCAACTTTTTCGCTTTACATTGCAGATATATGGTTTAAATGGGCTACTAGAGACCCCAATTATCAAAGTGGAGATGTATTAGAAGTGTGTTGGGTATTAAGTGGAGTTTTATTCAGTATGGCTGCTGCGCTGGAATTTGAGGCTTCATCAAATCGTTCGCGACGAGAACGCGGACGCAAACGAATTTAGGAAAACAACGTTTGGGGTCTACTACCATGAGAAAACTAACGGAATCCGACAAAAAAGAAATTCTTAAGCTGTATCGAGAAAGTGCCGAAACTACTTCTACTTTGGCAGAACGCTATGGAGTAAGCAATTCAACTATTAGCCGCTTACTCAAAAGTACTTTGCCAGAAGATGAGTATGAGTATTTAGTCTCTTTAAAGCGTGCTGCTAGAACCCCTGAAGGTAGAGCGCAAGTCAGCTATGATGATATTCCTTCTTTTAACAATACTGAGGTTCAAAGCGAAGAGAAGCAGATTTCTCAGCCCAAAGTTGCAGAAACATTTATCAAGTTGCAGCAAGATGAGGAAGAAGATGAACCAGTTGAAGAAGTTGTCATCAAAAAACAACCCATACTCAAGAAGGTTAATAAGACAACTGAAGCACCTAGAAGAGTAAAACGCCGTTCTTCAGCACCATCATCTCCAGAAGTTTTCCCGGTTGCGGAACAATTGGAGCTATTGCAAGAAAACCAAACAGAAGTTTCCAAGTTTCCCAGTCGTCCCCAACTCAAGAATATCCCCAGTCCGCTATTAGATAACGAGCTTACAGAAGCCAAAGTGATCGCGGAAATGTTTGGTGAGGAACTTGATGATACCGATGATTTGGAAGATTTAGACGATTTACTCGAAGACGACGATGATTTTGATGATGAAGACGACGACGATGATGATGATTTCGAGGAAGCCACACGTTTTGTTCCCAGAAGAAGGTTAAACGAGCCTTTGGTTCGAGTTTTACCACTAACTGAGGCTCATTTGCCTAGAACCTGCTACCTAGTCATAGACAGAGCCGCAGAACTGATTACTCGTCCGCTCAGGGATTTTAGCGACTTAGGAGAAATCCCCAGTCCTGAAACCCAGGAAACAACTTTACCCATCTTCGATAACCATCGAGTCGCTAAACGTTTTTCTTCAAAGCGCGATCGCGTGATTAAGGTACCCGATAGCAAAGTACTGCACAAGGCTCGTTATCAATTACAAGCTAAGGGTATTACTCGATTGTTAATTGATGGGCAAGTATACTCCCTATCGACCGTTTAATTAACTGTCACTAATTATCGGGACAAAACCTAGATTGTGTGTTATTAATTTTCCCTTGCCGGGGCAATAAAATAATTTGTAATTAGTCAGCACCAAATTAATGCTACCGACTACTAATTATTTTGACTAGTGTCCATCTACTTTTTTGGTTAATTATGGATAACTTTACCAACTACGGTATAGTATTGGTCACAACTGGTTCTCAACAAGAAGCAGAGAAAATTGCCAATGCTTTAGTAGAAGCAAAACTTGCCGCTTGTGTTAGTTTTATCTGCATTAATTCAATTTACACTT
The DNA here is from genome assembly GCA_012033205.1 of Richelia sp. SL_2_1. GTDB lineage: Bacteria > Cyanobacteriota > Cyanobacteriia > Cyanobacteriales > Nostocaceae > Rivularia. The sequence goes on from JAAUSO010000090.1 coordinate 19,586, forward strand.
GGCAAGGGAAAGTCAATAAAGACCAAGAATGGCAACTTTTGATTAAAACCGATTTAACTCGATTTTCCACAGTAGAAGCCAAAATACTCGAACTTCACTCCTACGAAGTACCCGAAATTATTGCTTTACCCATTCTTAAAGGTCATCAACCTTATTTACAATGGATTACACAGCAAGTTGATTAAAACTTATGCGCGACAATCAATTTTAGGGTGTGTTGTCCCGGAGCGCAAAGCACCATCAACTATTAATTCAGGAATCAAAAATCCCTGCTTGAAAACGCGCAGCTAAATCAATAATCTCTTGTTTGCGAGCAATTTGCTCGATCCATTCTCTGGGGATATTCTCCACACCATAATAAATTCCGGCTAAACCACCCGTAACCGCTGCGGTGGTGTCTGTATCTCCACCTAAATTAACAGCTTTTAATACTGCTTCAGGATAAGATATACTATTTAGCAAACACCACAACGATGCTTCAAGGGTATGTACGACATAACCGCTTGATTGTATTTCATCTACAGATAATTCAGCAATTTTACGGCTAAAAACTCTATCAAAATGTGAGATTTCACTAGCGTATTCGAGTGCTGAATAAATTTTTTGAATTCTTTCTAATCCTGCTTCGTAAGCTGCTTGTAGCTTCTCACCTTGTAATAAACAAACTGCAATACTTACGTAAATTCCGCAAGCCATTTGTGACCTGAGATGTGCGTGAGTAATACAAGAAACTTGGTGAGTCCGGGAAATCAGTTCTGTAAAAGTAAGATTTTTGTAACAGTAAGCCATAGGTAAAATTCTCATCAAAGAACCATTTCCATTACTGTTTTCACTTTTTCCCCCAGCTTGCAAAGGTGGAACGCCTCGCTTATAATCAGCAATTGCTAAAAATGTTGTATTACCAATATCAAAAACTTCACCACGAGCTGTCCAATAACCTTCGTGATACCAACGATAAAAAGAATTAGCGATATTATCCAATGAAAATTCGTTACAAAGGCATTCAACCAAACAAAAAGTTAGAGAACTGTCATCAGACCAAGTACCAGCAGGCACATCCCAGGTTCCATAGCCCAACATTGATGTTACAGGAGATTTAACTCTTTCGGCGCGGCTGGTGAATTCTACAGGTACACCTAATGCATCACCAATACATAAACCCAATAAACCAGATGTAGATTTGAAATTCTTGTTCATAATTTTATTTTACTAAGATTAATTGCATAGTTTCTTGATATGTAAGTCTATAAATATTCCTGATTTTTAATGTAAACGATAAAAATATGAAATTCTTATTTATTACTCCCTTACCGCTCTATAATTACCTTTCACCCGGGTTAGTGCGGTTCATCTCTTTTTATTTCTTTCCTCTGCGCTCTCTGCGTCTAGAAGGCTTTTTTTTAATCGGTAATCTTCTACCGGGAAGGGAGTAATCTTGTTTATTTTTAGTATTTTTAGTTGCATATTTGAGGTAAAAATACAGAATTAAGATTAATTTTTATTCAAAGATTTAATCATAGTTTAATGGATAGCTTATTAGTTTTGATTGTAAGAAAGAAATAAATCAAAATTATTTTTATAAAAAAATAATTATCTAATAAATTAATTGTAAAAACATCGCTTGATTCAATCATCTTTGATCGGTTTTCATATATCGAAATGATGACTTGATAATTTCCGTAGTTCATAACTACTGAAGGGGCGATAAATGACAAAAAATAAATTTTTCTGGCAGCCGCATCCCAACCCAAAGTTACAACTTCCTTGGTATTTGACTCAATTAGGGCTATTAATTTTTCCCTTAATTCCGGCTTTAGGAGCTATAAGCTTTATTATTGCGTCAGTAGGAACTTGGCGGCAACAGCACCGTACAATTCATAATCGTCCATTAAATTGGGGATTTGCTGTTTTAAGTGTATTGCTTATCGCTACCACTGGTTTAGCTGATGATAAATTAGCAGCATTTCTTGGTTTATTTAATTTTTTACCTTTCTTTTTATTTTTTGTTGCTTTCAGCGCTTTAATTCAAACAATAATGCAACTACGACAATTATCTTGGATTTTAGTCATCGGTTCAATTCCAGTAGTAGTTATTGGGGTAGGACATATGTTTTTGGGATGGAGTCTGTCGCCGTTTTGGGAAATCATATTTGGTTGGAAATTACCACAAGGAATAAATCCAATAACTCGTATGGATTCAGTAATGATGAATTCCAATCTTTTAGCTGCTTATTTACTAACAGTTTTTATTGTCGGGTTGGGTTTATGGATAGAAAAGTGGCAGCAAATTAACACAATTAAGAAACCAAAATTTACGGTTTCCTCTTTTTGTAATCCCTTGGTATTTTTAACTCTTGTACTAATAGGTGATTTTGTTGCATTGATTCTGACTCATTCACGAAACGGATGGGGCAGTGTAATTTTTGCCTGTATCGCTTATGCTTTTTATCAAAGTTGGTATTGGATGATAGCTGGAATAACTGTTGTCGCGGTTAGTGTGATGGCAGCTGCACGCGCTCCTTTACCAATCGCTGAATTATTCCGCAAAGTTATTCCCCAATTCTTCTGGATACGTCTTCATAACCAAGTCTATTCAAATGCACCATTACCAATACACCGTAAATCTCTATGGAAATTTGCTTGGTCTTTAACATTACAGCATCCTTGGAATGGTTGGGGTTTACGCAACTTTAGCTTACTTTATCAAACTCAAACGCAATATTGGTTAGGTCATCCTCATAATTTATTTTTAATGTTATCTGCCGAAACTGGATTACCCACAACGGTATTATTTTTTAGTTTCTTGATTTGGCTATTCATTATGGGTATTCGATTGCTGCAAAATGCAAAATCTCTAGCAAATCAAGATAAATTGATATTTTTTAGCTATTTGTTAGCTTTTGTGGTGTGGATGATATTCAATACTGTAGATGTAACCATTTTTGATTTTCGTCTAAATACATTATTGTGGTTAACACTAGCTGCTATTTGTGGTGTGATATACAACTACAGCCACAACTTTAATACCAACAAAGTCAATTTTAACGTTGATTTCTAAGTGCATATTCTGAGGTGTATCTTTTAAAAAGTTAATAATATAACAATACACGCCTGTGACTGCGAATGTGGTTTGTCCCGCATTTGTCACTGTTGCTGATTGTTGGGAAGATGTAAACACCTCGGAAGGGGTGTTTTTTTTAATCATTCTTTTTGAGTATTTATTTCATAAAATTTCAAAATTTCTGTACTTGTAAAAATAAGAGTTTTAACAAATGAAATATTTTAATCGTCAGTTAATAAAATTTGCTTCTTTTCTGAGTGTTTCTGCGATAAACTTAGTTTTTTCTCAACCTGCAATTTCAGCAGTTTCATGTGAAGCAGGTACTATTAGTCGGCATTCTAACGGTTCTTTAGCATATTGCATATTAGCGAGAGATACTAAACTTACCGTCAGCAATCCTCAAATAGGCACTTCTATTTTTCCTTGTAAAGCTAAAAATTACATCACGTTTGCAGAAAAGTCAGAGTTTCAAAAATGTAGACTTTCTCAAGAAATCAAAATCATCAAAACTAATTCGGTACAAACTTGTGCGGAAGATTTTATTGTGTCGATTTCAACTTCAAGTGATGGTAAAAATATATCTATCAGGTGCGAGCGTTATTAATAAAATAATTAATAAATAATTAATAAATAATTAATAAAATAATTTGTATATTTAGGAACTATTTATCGAGTTTTGGCACGTCTAAGGTGATTTGAAATCAGTTAGTTTCTAAATAATTGTATAATAGCTGTCTTTTTGCTGTGGTACAAATAGGGAACAGTTAAATAAATAGCGGCATTTACTGATAAAAATAAACTTATCTTAATCGTAATTTTACCTATATTACTGATGAAATATATAAGAAAAACCAATTAGTAAATAATAAGTCTCTCTTAGTGATAGGATGTTACCTCGATGTTTATTCCTTGAGTAAATCATGGCTAATAATACTCTGCGTAATGTGCTAATTGGTGCAGGAGTCGCTGCTGTTGGTGCAATTGGAACCAAGAAAGCTGTAGATTATTTCCGCAACCGTGGAAAAGAGGAAGCACCACCTGAAACTGAACCTGATGCTGAAGCACCCGCAGCAGATGAAGTTGCTTATGCTGCTGTAGAAGAAAGTTCTGTTCAAGGGTTCTTAGATTCAAGCTTTGGTGAAGCTGGACGTTATGTTCCCAATCGCCCACCGAAGATTTTTGAATATCAAGGTGAACAGTATATGGTGATTTGGGCTCGCGACAACAAGCAAAACAAAAATCAAATGTTGGCTTTCAAGTATACTGATGCAGGTCGTAAGATGGTTGCGAGTGTCGGATATACGAATGATAAAACTGATTACAATCTCAGTTTAGATTCCACACCTTTTGCTGTTGAGGTTAATGGTAGCAAGTTACAATCTGGTAAGTCGGAAACTGCTGGTACGAATGATGTAGATTTTGTTCTAGCTTAAGTCAATCTGTCAAAAGTTGGATTTTTTGAGAATATAGCAAATTTCAGTTGAGTCCAATACACTAAAACCTCACCCCCTTCCCCTCTCCTAATATACGGAGAGGGGTGCCCGGAGGGCGGGGTGAGGTAAAATTTGTATTGCACCCAAGTGAAAACCGCTATATTTTTTGATCGTTAAGGGTTGCAGTAATTGCGCCCTTTTTATTTGATCAAAAATTAAGGGTAAGGAAACTGAGAGTAAGTTTTTTTATTGGAGTAAAATCAAATCTGTTGGCATCGAAATGATATTTTTGAACGCAAAGGTACGCAAAGGTACACGCTAAGGGACGCTGAGTTTTATAATGAGTTTTATAATTTATTTTCTCATCCTCTCGTTAGAGAAATATTTTAAATATTCATTCTAGAGAAGGAGCAATTTTTGTTGTTTCTAACGTTAAATTTTAATTAGTGAATAAAATTCTTGTAAAAGTGTCAAGGGCTGACGGTCTCAAGGCTTAATTGATACTAGTTTATTGATTGCCGTCTTTGAGTTACATAAAAGATAGATTTTGGTTCGTTAATAACACAATCTAAAAGTGTTTGAGTGCTTATGTGTTATTAAGCCTTAACGCTTTTACCGTTCATGTAAATTTAGATTATAAAGAGAGGAAAACACATGGCTAACAATCCGTTGGAAAATATTATCCCATCACAACCTCCTGTAGACCAAAGAAAGTCCGATGTTTACACACTCAAGTCTCGTTTGGAGTGGGGAGAGCCGGCATTTACCATTCTTGACGTGCGCGATCGCCAAACCTACAATGAAGGTCACATCATGGGCGCGTTACCAATGACTATGGACGGTTTAGGGGACACAGCAGCCCAAAGTTTAGCTAAAAGCCGCGATATCTATGTGTATGGTGCTAGTGATACGGATTCTGCTCAAGCTGCACAAGCTTTAAGAAGTAAAGGTTTTGAAAACGTATCGGAACTCAAAGGTGGACTCAGTGCATGGAAAGCAATCGGTGGTCCTACTGAGGGTATTGTAGAATCTATGACTCCTGCTGGTAAGGATGATTATAATGTCGTCGATCGAATGAAAGATCAAGCGGCAAATATGAATAAGTAGTACGGTTTTGGATTTTAGATTCTAATGTAGAGACGTAGCAATGCTACGTCTCTCAACATTTCATGGAAAACGAACCATTCGTTAATTTAATGCTCAAACAAATCCTTGAATTGTAACAAGTCCAAATTTACTATTGTTGGTAAGCACTTAAAACAATCTTCGGCTAATTCCAATCTCTCTTCACGTTTAAGCATTTCCGCTAACTTGCGCTGTATACTAACCAAATAACGCACATCATTAGCGGCATAATTGAGTTGCTCGTCGGATAAATTAGCCGCGTCTCCCCAATCGGAAGATTGAGCGCTTTTATCGAGTTCTACTTTTTCTAATTCTTGCACCACTTCCTTGAGTCCGTGTCTTGGCGTATAGGTACGAACTAATTTACTCGCAATCTTGGTACAGAAAACCGGATTTACCATGATGTCCAAATAATGACGCAACGTTGCCAAGTCAAAGCGAGCAAAGTGAAAAATTTTCAGGACATTAGTTGCTTCCAAGAGCTTTTGCAAATTTGGGGCTTGAGTTTGCCCCTTTGCAATCCGGACAACTGTAACCCTACCTTTATTGTCGGCTATCTGCACCAAACATAAACGGTCGCGTAGAGGCAATAATCCCATAGTTTCGGTATCTACAGCAATTGTCTCACTCTTTAAATATTCTGAAAGAGTTGTTTGATCAAAATCGCGATCGCAAACCTGAAAATCTTGTAATTCCATGAATTTTAAAAAATCAATGTAGTGTTGAAGGCTATAAAAAAGCAAACACTACTTTATAACTAAAAAATCATAAATCAAACTCATCTACTAAGAATAAAAATTTGTGTGAGAAAAAACTCACCTTCACTGTTAGCAGCGACACCAACGCCAGTCAGGTTATACTTACCATGAATATTTTTGAGATGTCCTGGACTCTTGATCCAACCCGTTACCGCTTCGGCAACAGGATCATCATATCCAGAATTGAAAGCAACGTTTTCAGCCGCATTGTTATAGCTAATAGAGATACTATCAACTCGCTTGGCAAATCCATTATGACTAAAGGGTACTTGATGCTTTGCCATATTTTGGCTATGAATCCTCGCTTGCTTAGAAATTTTCTCATCTAGCTTTAGTTTTGGCAATTTTTTAGAAACCCGATACTGATTTATCTGGTCAAATATTGCTATTTCTAAATCAGTAGTTTTTATATTAGTAGATAGTTTTATCGGACGTGATGGAATTGACAGTGGCTTGTTTACCGTCGGTTCGCTTGTAGACGTATGACCTGGTACAGGTTTTGTCGTCATTGCGCTACCCAGAACAAGTGTAGTAAAAGCAATACCAAGAAGAGTTTTTCCGCTCATGGGCAATTACATGGTTTATAGGGTCTTGAGACGCTAATAGATAATTAATAGTTTCTTTCTATACCCGTGTTTAAATAAGTATTTTATTAGTTCCCAGATTTTTACATATCCTTATCTAGCCGTCAAGACTAGCTAAGTCAAGGAACTTTTACATCAAGCGATTCCAAATTATCAATGAAGACTTCAAAAAGTTGAAACACAATTTAAGCAAATATTCTGACTCAGTATCAAAACTATCAATTTGAATAAAAAACCAGTATTGATGACTACAGTATATTTATTTAAGTAATAAAAAATACTTTTTTTGCAAAATTTTCTTGAATAACTAATGCAGTAGCGATATATTAAAAGTTGCTATATTTTCATTCTTGCCATAGATATGGTCACGGCAAGTTTACATATTGTTCAAAATCAATTCAATAAATATAAAAATAATTTACTTTACAGTATTAAATAAAATTAAATTAAAAAAATATAGAGAAAAATGTTGATAGCTATAAGTT
>JAAUSO010000310.1 GCA_012033205.1 Richelia sp. SL_2_1
TGAGTTAGAGTTAGGAGTTAGGAGTTAGGAGTTAGGAGTTAGGAGTTAGGAGTTAGGAGTTAAGTAGTTAAGCCTTCATTATTTATATCACTACCACTCAGTTATAAAACTATTCCCTATTCCCTATTCCCAATTCCCTATTCCCTATTCCCTATTCCCTATTCCCTATTCCCTATCTAGTTTAATTACCAATTATAACTTTCAAATCCAAGATAAATTACACAACAAAAATGCATATTGCCCGTAATATCACAGAAATTGTTGGTCATACTCCTTTAGTGCAGTTAAATCGGATTCCCCAAGCAGAGGGCTGTTTAGCTAACATTGTAATCAAGTTGGAAAGTATAAATCCTTCTGCATCGGTAAAAGATCGAATCGCTACTAGTATGATTAATGCCGCAGAAGCAGAAGACTTGATTATTCCTGGAAAAACACTATTAGTAGAGCCGACTTCTGGCAATACAGGAATAGCCTTAGCGATGGTAGCAGCTGCTAAAGGTTATCAATTGGTATTAACAATGCCAGATACTATGAGTTGCGAACGACGAGCAATGTTACGAGCTTATGGAGCAGAATTACAATTAACGCCGGGAATCGAAGGCATGAATGGAGCAATTCGGCAAGCACAAAAAATTGTTGATACTACTCCTCACACGTATATGCTCCAACAATTTCGTAACCCGGCAAATGCGAGAATACACATAGAGACCACTGCTGAAGAAATATGGCAGGATACAGATGGACAAGTAGATATGATTGTTGCTGGTGTAGGAACTGGCGGAACAATTACGGGTATAAGCGAAGTCATAAAGATACGTAAGCCTAATTTTCAGCGATCGCCGTTGAACCAGCTTCCAGTCCAATATTATCTGGAGGAAGACCAGGGCTCCACAAAATCCAGGGAATTGGAGCGGGGTTTGTGCCTCAAATATTGAAGGTGGAATTGATTGACGAAGTGATTACGGTAACAGACAGTGAAGCGATTAGCTACGGACAACGGTTGGCTAGAGAAGAAGGGTTATTGTCGGGGATTTCCACTGGTGCGGCTCTGTGTGCAGCAGTTCGTGTTGCTAAACGTCAAGAAAATAAAGGACGCTTAATTGTGTTAATTCAGCCTAGTTTTGGGGAAAGATACTTAAGTACCCCACTGTTCCAAGATTTAGAGGTCAAATCTGTTAGTAATATCAACTAACGAACAATTGAAGAATGGCACAATCCAATCACTACGAGACTCTTAATGTTAAGAATAATGCCAGTCAAGCGGAAATAAAACAAGCTTATCGCCGCTTGGTAAAGTTGTTTCATCCCGACGTTAATCAAGAAATCACAGATAGTGAGCAAATCATCCGTATTAATGCTGCTTATGAAGTTTTGAGTGATACTCATAAACGACAATCTTACGACAGACAACTGCATTACAGTTTTGAAAAATCCCATAGTAAAAAACAGCAACGAACTCAAACAGCACAACAGCAATACAAAAAGAGACGTAAGACGGGACGATATGTTGACGAGCAGATTGAGGAGTGGTTACGATCGGTATATCAGCCGGTTAATAGCTTCGTGTGCAATATTCTTGATTCTTTAGAAGAGCAAATTGATAAATTAGCCGCAGATCCTTTTGACGATGAGTTATTAGAAGACTTTCAAGACTATTTACAAAGTTGTACAGAACAACTCAAGCAAGCACAAACTAGTTTTCGTTCTTTACCCAATCCTCCTAGTTTAGCTAGAGCTGCGGCTCACCTTTACTATACTTTGAATCAAATTAGTGATGCCTTAGGAGAAATGAAATATTTTCCTCTCAACTACGATGAAAGTTACTTGCACACAGGACAAGAAATGTTTCGGATTGCAACACAGCTATATGACGAAGCACAAGATTCTATGGGTGCTTACAAATAAAGTATGAAACATTAGAAAAATATACTGTAATTATTTGATTTGCTTTATAGTTGCATCTTGAGATAATATTAAACTTCTTTAGCAAAGATACAAGTATAAAATAGGACTAACCTGATTTTAGGCGCTTGCTGTAAATAGATGCTTATAAAATTAGCTTGATTTTTGATCAGATAGTTATTTTTTAACCAAATAAATATTTATGGAAAATATAAAATTATCGGTTGAGTTTAGATTAAGTTACTTTACTTATAATCATTATTCTGAAAAAAGTATGTTTGAGATGTGCATTAATCTTAGTAACCAATTAGATTGTATATCTGAAATTATATAAACTTGAGATTTGACTGGAATCGTTTAATTTTTTGCATCAATCTTGTATCAAAGGTAAACCGCTATAAAATTCATTTTAATTACGAAGCTGTTGGAGGTAAACTTATGAATTTGCTGAAGCGGGGATTTTCAAATTAAGTCAAACAATTTATTAAACTTCAATATGATGGAAGTACAAGAAAACCTGATTTTAATTGTTGATGATAAAAGTCATAACATCGAACTTTTGTTTCATGTAATGCAAATACACGGACATCGAGTTTTAGTTGCTAACAGCGGTGAAAGTGCATTGCAAAAACTAGAAATTGTCTCTCCCGACTTAATTTTATTAGATATCATGATGCCGGGAATGGATGGATTTGAAACTTGTCGGCGGTTAAAAGCTGATGATAAAAATAAAGATATCCCCGTCATTTTTATGACTGCTCTTACAAATACCGCAGATAAAATCAAAGGATTTAAACTGGGAGCAGTTGATTATATTACTAAGCCATTTCAACAGGAAGAAGTACTAGCACGGGTAAATGTACAGCTAAAACTGCGAAATTTGAATCGTCAATTGCAACAATATCAATTTCAATTAATGCAGACGGAAAAAATTTCATCTTTGGGACAATTAGTTGCTGGTGTAGCCCATGAAGTTAATAATCCTGTCAGTTTTATTGCCGGTAATTTAGAACATACTAATAATTATCTAGAAGACTTAATTAGTTTATTGTATCTTTATCAAAAGCATTTATCTAATCCCCCAGAAGAAATTACTCAAAAAATTGTCGCAATTGATTTAGATTTTTTATTAGAAGATTTACCCAAAATGATTGCTTCAATGAATCTGGGTATTGAACGGATAAACAACATTATGCAATCGCTACGTAAGTTTTCACGTAAAGACGCAACACAGAAAAAAACTACCGATATTCATCAAGGTATTGATACAACTTTGATGATTTTGTCCTATCGATTGAAAGCTAATGAATTTCGTCCTCAGATTGAAGTAATCAAAGAATATGGTAATTTACCCGAAGTTGATTGTTATTCAGGACAACTCAATCAGGTATTTATGAATTTACTCTCGAATGCTATTGATGTATTTGATGAAAAAGTAGAAGCAAGTAAAGATGAGGCTCCTTTAATACGTATTAGTACGGGATTCATAGATTCTAATACTGTCGAAATAATCATTGCTGATAACGGTTGTGGAATGTCGGAAGAAGTGCGAAAAAAGTTATTTGATGCTTACTTTACAACCAAACCAGAAGGTAAAGGTACTGGTTTAGGGCTTTCAATTAGTTATCAGATTATTACTGAAATTCATGGTGGAACTTTAGAATGTTTTTCTTGTGAAGGTGAAGGCACCAAGTTTGTAATTCATATTCCTAGATAATAGTTTGCTTTGATTTTTTTAGTTATTTCTTAAATTATTTAGTTTAAATAGGATTGCAGAAATTCTAACGTTTCAAAGGATTTGCTTTGCGAGTGAATTAGTATGATTTATAGAAGCTAATGCATTTAGTACAAAAATTAGTTTATCCTGGAAGCAGTAAAACGTTAAGAAATTTGAAGTTCTGTTTTCTAGAGACTCATGGAATGCATTGTAAATCGCCGCGCTCAATTTTCGGCAAGTCATCGATATTGGTTCCCTGAACTAAGCGAAGCAGAGAATATTGAGAAATTTGGTGCTTGTGCTAATTTTCCTGGACACGGACACAACTATGTTTTATTTGTCTCTCTTCAAGGGGAGTTAGACGAATATGGGATGGTACTTAATTTGTCCAACGTAAAACAGGTAATTAAGCGGGAAGTTACCAATCAATTAGACTTCTCGTATCTTAACAACGTATGGGAAGAGTTTCAAGAAACTTTACCGACAACTGAAAATATTGCAAGAGTTATCTACAAACGGTTATCACCTTATTTACCTATAACTCGCGTGCAGTTATTTGAACATCCTCAACTTTGGGCAGATTATATGGGAAACTCAATGGAAGCTTATCTGACTGTAAGTACTCACTTTAGCGCTGCTCACAGGTTAGCGAGTCCGAAACTGAGTAATGAAGAAAACTTGGAGATTTACGGAAAATGCGCTCGTCCTCATGGACACGGACACAATTACCATTAGAAATTACCGTCAAAGGTGAAATTGCAGAGCGTACAGGTATGTTAGTTGATTTAGGAGCTTTAAATAAAGTTATAGATGATTATGTAGTTGAACCATTCGACCATACTTTCCTAAATAAGGATATCGCTTATTTTGCTGAAGTAGTTCCTACAGCAGAGAATATCGCGCTTTATATCAGTAATATATTACACCAACCAATTGCAGAATTAGGAGCAACGCTTTATAAGGTTAAACTGATTGAAAGCCCGAATAATTCCTGCGAAATTTATTGTACTAATCAAAAATCTAACTCCAGTATGATGACACAAGATGAACCTGTTTTAGTCAGGTTGTAACGGCTCTTTTTAATCAATTGATTTAGGAAATAAGTTTTTATAACTAGAACCCTGAGAATATTTCTTAGGGTTTATTTTTTTATTTAATCTGTAAAATAGCAACCAACTCTTGACAAGAAATTATGGTTCTTTCGTACATAGCGTGCTTAATTTTTAATTAAAGTCGATAATTTTGTTTAAAATCAAGGCTTACAGGCACTTACAATCTAAATTTCAGCTTGAAAAGGTGTTTTGAAGTTAATAATGGCTG
>JAAUSO010000311.1 GCA_012033205.1 Richelia sp. SL_2_1
CATCTTCTACCGACGCACTTCCAATAAAATCAACGTTTATATTTTTATACTCTGCTGCAAGCTGCTCAATAGTTCTTAGAGAAACTGAAGACTCTGTGGGATTCGTCGAAACATCAACAAACTGTACCGTTTCATAACCCAATTCCACTGCACGTTCAACAGCCCGCTTGAGCATATTAGACATCACTTGCTCAGTTTTCTGTTGAAGCGCACTATCAACAGGTGTTTCAAAAAATAACACGGTGCAAACACTTTTATTACTTTCTGGAAACTTTACGCTGTTCGGATCAATTACAATATCCGCGTAGCTAGCTCTCGCATTTTTTAAAGTACCAGAAAATGCGAATCCCTGGATTGATTTACCAACATCTGTGAGTTTTTCTTGTAAAAAATCAGTAGATTTTTTATTAACAACTCCCAGCACTTGATTATCTATCTTTGCAAAAACAGTTGGTGTTTTACGCGGGTTTATTTGTCCTACAACCAAAGTAATATTTGCTTGTTCACCTTGCCATTGACGAGATTCAAAAGCGTATTTATCTACATTATCAATTTGCAATTTATGATCGGGATTTTTTAAACTGCTGACAATAACACTCGTAGTGACAGGAGAAGTAATAGTAGCGACTGCTTCACAACCAGCGAGTAAATGAGGAGAAGTAGCATCAATCGTACCGAGTTTTTTACCTTCTACCATCACCCAACGTGCAGTTTTAGTTGGGTCGCGAGGATTGATACCATTTTCAAATTTAATTGGGATTTTTTCACCTGCAAAATATGTATCAGCGAACTGATTAAACTGAGTACCGAGTACTCTCATTTGGGTAAACTGTAATTGATCAAGTTGACCTATAACAACAAGAGGAAATATAGCAAACGCTACACCAGCTTTCTTAAGCCCTGAATAATTTTTATTTTCTTCGGTATGGCTAATATCGTGAATTGCCGCTGCTAACTGCAACTTTTCTTTCTCCGGAGTGCTATCTCTAACGGACTCAACGTATTCAAGAGTTTGCTGCTTCAAAACATCAATCACACTATTGCTAATACCACAGAAAAACTCAATTTTTCCCCGTTCTAATGTTATTCCCGGCTTTAAGTTGTGTTCTCGCATCGATTTCATGCTGATTGTACCAATAGGAATATCAACCTCCTTACCCGATGACGTTTTAAATCTAGCTTGAGCAAAAAGAGGATGTGGCATTTTACTATTTGGCTCCCTAGAAAAAAGTTTTATACTTAGCTCAGAGGCTTTCCAAAAATTGGGATTTGTCGCTGCATTAAATTTAATTAAATTTGAAATTTCTAACTGCTTTCCACTATTTGGAGAAGTTATTCTAAGATAAGGTCCTTCATCATTTTTTGCCTTTCTTCTAGCTCTATACGATTTTTAACATTAGAATTATAGTCATTTTTTATTTGTTGAGCTTGTTCTGTGAAAGAATCAAATTCTATTTGAGGATAAAGGTTTCTAAATTGTTCAATAGGTCTTGGTATAAGTTGATTCTGCTCAAATATCTGATTAGTTTGTTGAATCATCAAATCGATTGGACTATGACCATTAGTTTTCATCCCGCGATTAATAAATGCATCAGTATTCTTCTTATCAGCCAACCATTCAACTTCTTTATAACTGGTTATAGCCTGACAATATCGAATAACTGAATCATTCGGACGTAAAGCGCTTTTACAACCATCAGTCGCAATCTGTAACTCATTACCTAATTCGGCTACGCAATCCTTTAATAGCTTTTTTACTGAGTACAGGTTACTTTCAATTTGGGAATATTCTAGATTTCTATTTAATAAAGATGCAATAGGATATAATTGCTGTATTATCTCAGAAGGTATTTGCAACTTACCTTGCTCGTGTCTTTTCAAAACATAATTAAAATGTGCTGAAATTCGCATCATGTAATTTAATTTCTCTGCTTTAGATATTTCACAATTTTCACATTGGAGTGCAATATTTTTTGGATTTCGTTAGCGATAATTCCAATTTTATTCTCCATAGCAGAAACAGCAATTTCTGTAAAGCTTCCTTGATAAGGAACTTTAGCTTTTTTGACAATATCAGGATATCTATTATTAGGTAAATTCTTCTGCTTTACTTCTGCTGCTAAGACTGGAAACTCTTTACTTGATGCAAAAGCAAGTAAATCACCATCAAAATCACACTGCATATTATCTATAGCCGTTTTAGGGTTGATGTACACGCATCCCGACAACATTTTGGGAAGGTGTTTATTTATTAAAGTAATTACACCATTTGAATTAATTAACGGGGAACGAGTAACTATAATTTCTTCCCCTTCTTTTAAATAGGGAACACAAATTTCGTCTTGCTGTAAATCTAAACTTGGTTGAGCTAAACCAGATGTAAATTTTATCGAACGCCCCGTAGCTATTTCTACCCACTCTTTCCTAACAGAATTCTGGAGTTCAGCTATTATCTTAGGATGCTCAATAATTTGATTAAAGTTTTCTAAATCAGCTTTTAATAATGAGTATAGTAATAAATCCTTTTGTCGCTGTGTAGTAAAGTGTTCGGATGAATCTTGATTTTCAAAGTTATCACCACCAGAATCTAAATCATCAAATATAGAAAATTCTTCAATATCTTCTTCAAAATCACAATCTGGTTTTAAATCTTTTAATAACAAAGCTTTACGTCGTTCATAGGTTTCAATATATCGCTGTGCTAACTCTCTAGGGTATTTTTGAACAATAGCTAATTTTTCTGCCTGCTGTTTAATAAGAGGTAGAATTTCCTGTTTTACAGCTTGGGGATAATTAACTAAAACCTGGGTTCCTAAACTATGCTCTCTATATAAAGCAAGGGACTTTACACCCAAACCAAGGGAAAGTACATATTCTCCCGGTTTAATAGCATCTTCTCCTTTTCTTCCCTTAAAAGAAGATGTTGCCAGCACCATATCGTAACCAAATCTAGAACGTATAATTCCATTGCTCCCATTACCATCCATGCGAAAAGAAGATTCCCCAAGCTTATCTAGTCTTGCAGGAGCAAGAGTACCCTTGGCAATTCGCATAACTGGGCTTTCTTCTTGAGCTTTAATACCAAGTCGGAACTGAAAAGCACGCTTGCCTATATCATTCAAAGAAGCAAAATCTCGATCAATTAAGCCTTTACAATCTCCAACCATTTTCTTTGCATCAGATGAGGCAATTACACCACCGTTTTCTCCAGTCAGATCATCAACCACTAAAACTCTTACATTTTCCAATGAATGGAAACTTCGACAGGGTGTAAAAGGTAAAGGATATGCAGCACCATCCGATGGGTTGGGATATAACTGAGATAGGATAGTTGAGTCATTTGCAAAATACATTCTCTGGGTAGCCGAAAATTGTAAAGCAATTCCATTATGTTCTTGCAAATCTTCGGGAATAGTAGCTTCCGGATAAGCTGTACCAATGCTAAACTCAACACCAGGAAATAGATATTCAGCCAGGGTGTTTTCAAGCTTCTCCTCTATTCCAGTATCCTGTTTTGTTTTAGTATCAAAATGGTTAAGTCTTAAAACCATGATTGTCTAGTTGTTATTAAGTCAAAAATAGTAATAATGAACTACAATAAAACCAACATTAAATTTAACTCCGCCTACCATGAATGAAAAACCATTAACTAATCAAGAACCGAAAACAACTCAATATCAAATAGTTTCATCAATGACACCGGATGAACTTTTGAGTGAAGGATATGCAAATTATGATGACTTTTATGACCCCTCAGAGGAAGAATGGAAGGTAGAAGTCGAGAAAATGGAACAAATAGTCAGAGAAAACAAAATTCCTGATTCTGAATGTACGCCGTTTTAAAAGCTATCAAATGTATCAAGGAACGAATTTACGCTTACTCTGCGGAGTAACCCAAACGGTGCAAAATCCTGACTTGGCTTTGCGGTTGTATTGTGATAAAACCACACCCAACTTCTGAGTATCCTTGATACATTCCCCATTCTCCAAATAACCACGATTCCAATTAATTAAATTCTTCGCAAATCGACCTTCACTCGACATTGCCCATTTCATTGCATCTAATTCCTCCCAAGTTAAAGTATTCGACCTCACAAAGGTATATCCCTTTCCCAACACACCTACAATCCAAGGTGGAATAGAAACTCCACTGATAAAACCGGCTGCAAAGATAAGAAAAAATACGATAACAGCAGGATAAATCGAATTGATAATATTCCGACCTTCACGTACTAAAGATTCATGAATCAAAGCTTGTGCTGCTCGGTTAATTGCTACCTTTTGTCTTTGGACAGCAACTTGTTCTACCTTCTCTAAATTATTTGCTAAATCTTGATTCCAAGTTTTAAAAAGTACTTTTAATGTTTCAGGTGCATCTTCCAACATTACTTCTAGTTGCCCCGTAGCAACCAGTACCAGGAATAACGGGTCATCTTTTGATAAACCACTTTTACCAACGAAATCCATTACCCGGTGCTTGAAGTCTTCACTCTTCCCCTTCAAAGCTTCAGTAAGTAAATCGTCTGGGGTTTTGGGTTTTTCTGGTGTACTTCTTGAAACATCAACTGCACTCATTGAATTAACTCCGTTGCAGCAAAGGAAGCATAAGCCTCTTTAAGAAAATTCTTTACTCGTTGCTTAGGAACAACCTTTATTTCTGGATGTGCGATCGCGATACTAAAAGTTATCTCCAATCGGTCAATTACATTACGTTCCCAAAATGGAAACTTAGGGAAATCCATGATGATAAAGTTGTAGTCACTGATAGCTGATTGGAATTCTGGCATCTCGTTTATGTACTCCCAATCGTCGCATAACCCTTGATTTCTGACAAATACATGAATAATGTCATCTCCTAAATCATTTAAAGATTTAAGAAAGAAATTTACTGAATCAACCCCTCCCGTACAAACAAAC
>JAAUSO010000091.1 GCA_012033205.1 Richelia sp. SL_2_1
CTACACGTTCACCTAATCCTAAAGCCATCAAAAATAATCCTTGCTGGGTTAAACCAATTTTTTGTAAATTAGTGCGATCGCCATTTTTTCTAGGGCTGTAAAATCAACATGAGCGGTAATATCTTGTTTTCCAATATTAATATAGGGGTCATTATGGCGATGATGTCGAGTGTAACACTGTAAGGTTCCTTTATCCCGTCTGGGATTGTAGTAACGGTTTTGAGTATAACCATAATCAATTGTTAACACATACCCGCGTTGCAAACGGTTTGCTATTACACCTAACCATTGTAAAGCTGCTAAATTAATTTCACTACGATATCCGGAAGGATATTTATTAATGTCAATTTCTAACAATTTTAAATAGTTAATAAGTTCTGGTGTAGAAGGTTTATCTGCTATTTCTGTAAATAATTCTCCTGTTTCCTGTTCTGCTTTTATCGTTACATAAATTTCTCGCAATTCTCCGTTTTCTAAGATAAATTGATGCACCGGAAAAGCGTCTATTAATTCATTTGAAAAAAAGCATCCAATTACAGAATTATTTGGTATTTCTTCTAAGCTACACCAGCTAACTGCAAATTCTTTTAATCGTTGTTGTTGAAGATTTTTTAAACCAGGTGATTTTTCAACAATTATATATTTTAATAATTGAAAAAATCGGGATATTCTTCTTTAATATAGCTAATAATATCTGCTGCTAAATGTCCTTGTCCAGCACCCATTTCTATTAATGAAAAATGTTCTGGTTTACCCAATATTTCCCACATTTGTACAAATTGAATTGCTAACATTTCACCAAAGTCAGCACCAAGATGTACGGAGGTAAAGAAATCACCTTCTTTCCCTAGATTTGTCGCGTTTTGGGAATAATAGCCATATTCTGGGTGATATAATGCCAATTCCATATATTCGGCGAAAGTAATCCGTTGTTGAGGACTTTTGGTGATGCGGTTGGTAATTTCTTGATAAAGTTGGGAGTTGTGTTCCATATTGAGTTTAATTATATTTATTATTTTTGGTTATAAGACAGTCTCATGAAAAAAATTGCACTACCAATTATCTAGGCATAATATTTAAAGAGTTATATTTTTTCCGCTTACATTGGAATTATATATGAATCGAATCAAAAAAAACTCTGCGAACCTTCGCGTTTACCTTTGCGCTCCTTTGCGTTAAAAAAATGTATCGTTGTGATGCCAACAGATTCTCTCTTTTCTCTGCGTCTAGGATGGTTATTGAATCAGTAATCTTGTCGATAACAAAGTAAAAAATAAAAATAATTTAATACTACAGTAAAGTATAGTCATTGCAAAAAGCCCCAAAGATATACCAAAATCACCAATCTTTAATATCCACATACTAATTAATAATAATCCAACGATATCAGCAATTAAAACTGGTAGACGTTCGCTGATTTTCCAAATTTGAATAATATTTTCTGATGAATTTTCTGATGAACTATTAATTTTGATATCAACAAATAAGTTAAACCAAATTAAGCCGAATAAAATTACAATAGAACCCCATCCTAACCAGATTGATGATAGATAAAAGCCGATTAATTCAATGATAATTGTCACAATAGTAATTATTTGAAAATAATTCAAGCGAGCATCTTTAACTTGTTGTTTAGCATCAGCGACTTTTTGTAAATCATGATTTGCCATATTGGCTTGCTCTATACACAATAAAAATATTGCCAAAGCTAATAATTGATGGCTTAATTCCGTACTCAAAATAACTTGTCTTAATATACCAAGACAAGCAGGAAAGAAAAATAAAAATATGATTAGAGAAATTGACGACATATAATTTAGCTGCAAATTCAATCGATTTTAGATTTTGCCAAGAGTTGGTACGGAGATGTTCTTTGTTTTAAACTTTCAATGTTGCGATAATGATCAAAAAAATTCTAGATTTTGAATCTTATATAAAAATCCAAAATCTAAAACTTGTGCTGAGCTTGCCGAAGTATCTAAAATCTAAAATTGAAATTATCTGTCAACGGAACCCATAATTACGTCAATACTACCCAATATCACAACAATATCTGCTACTTTTACACCCTTTAATAATTCGGGTAAAATTTGTAGATTGTTGAAATCTGCTGGACGAATTTTCCAACGCCAAGGAAAGACGTTATCATCACCAACTAAGTAAATTCCTAATTCACCTTTACCGCTTTCGACGCGGGAATAGATTTCACCTTTGGGAATCTTAAAGGTAGGAGCCACTTTTTTAGCAATGTATTGATATTCAAAATCGTTCCACTGGGACTTTTTACCTTCCTGCATCCGCTTCGCTTCCAAGTTCTCATAGGAACCACCAGGAAGCCCTTTAAGAGCTTGTTTGAGGATTTTGACCGATTCGCGCATTTCCTTCATTCTCACCACATAACGAGCGAAACAGTCGCCAGCGGTTTCCCATTGCACATCCCAGTCAAAATCGTCATAACATTCGTAATGGTCTACTTTGCGTAAGTCCCATTTAACCCCGGAAGCACGCAACATTGGACCAGATAATCCCCAATTTATGGCTTGTTCGCGAGTAATTACGCCAATTCCTTCCACACGACGGCGGAATATCGGGTTTTTAGTCACTAAACGTTCATATTCGTCTACTTTGGGTAAAAAGTATTCGCAAAATTCCATACATTTATCTACCCAACCGTAGGGCAAATCAACCGCTACACCACCAATGCGGAAGTAGTTGTTATTAACCATGCGATAACCTGTAGCGGCTTCCCATAAATCATAAATCATCTCGCGTTCGCGAAACTGGTAGAAAAAGGGAGTTTGTGCGCCCACATCAGCCATGAATGGACCCCACCACAGTAGATGGTTAGCGATGCGGTTCAATTCCAGCATGATAACGCGGATGTAGCTAGCGCGTTTGGGAACTTCGATATTCGCTAATTTTTCCGGTGCGTTGACGGTAACAGCTTCGTTAAACATTCCGGCTGCGTAATCCCACCGACTCACGTAGGGAACGTACATAATGTTAGTACGGTTTTCGGCGATTTTTTCCATTCCCCGGTGCAGGTAGCCGATAACGGGTTCGCAATCTACTACGTCTTCACCGTCTAAAGTCATGATTAGACGTAAAACCCCATGCATTGAGGGATGGTGTGGCCCCATGTTCAGCACCATTGGTTCGGTGCGAGTTTCCATTAATGCCATGAATCAGTAATTCTCCCCAAGATAAACTTTTTTTGCTCTCTTCCCTCAGCTTCATTATTTTAACCAAATATTTTTAATCCAATATTTGCTTATTTTGGCTGTTTGGTTAGGTGAAGATTAATAATGAACGGTTTCTTTAATTATGAAGGATGAATGATGAATCAAGCGAGGTCAAGTGCATTATCATCTCTAACTTTAAAGATTATTCAGTTACTGTCGCTGATATTACTGAATTGGTAGGGAGTAGGAAAAAGTAGTATTTTATTCTTACTACTCCCGAACCGGCAGAAGATTACTGATTAAAAAACCCTTCTAGACGCAGCGGAAAGTGTGATCTTGGGGAGGCGCGGGTGCGGAACCTGCGTCCGCACATTGAGCGCCGTGGTTTCCCCCATGAACAACTTTTCAAGAGAGAGAACGCAAAGGAAAGAGATAAAGAGAAATAGGTAATTTTTCAGCGGCATAGGAGTAGTTCTCAGTCTCTGCCTGGGAACCGATATCTGGAGGCTCTGCCTCCGGAGATATGACTAGAGCCAGAGCTTCTAAAAATACATTCCGAGGTGGAACCTGGAAACGAGGCTAGCCGAATATATGCAGGCAGGCATTAATAAATAACTATAATTAATCAAATTTATATTAAGCTCAATCGAGAAGCATTATATATTTTAATTACCATGATTAACCAATCGCCAACACCATCTAATATCGAAACACCTATTTTTTCACACATTCCCGTTTTAGGAAAGGAGATAATTGCAAGTTTGACGATAGGTAGCAATGGACATTATTTAGATACAACTGTTGGTGGTGGGGGACATTCTCGTTTAATTTTAGAAGCTGCGCCGGATACACGAATAACTGCGATCGATCAAGATCAAGATGCATTAACGGCAGCAAAAAATAATTTAGCTGAATTTGGAAGTCGTGTAGAATTTGTCCGTAGCAATTTCGCTGAATATAATTTTCCACTCAATACTTTTGACGGGATTATAGCAGATTTAGGGGTTAGTTCTTATCATTTGGATAATCCGGAAAGGGGTTTTAGTTTTCGTTATGAAGCTCAATTGGATATGCGGATGGATCGAAGACAATCTTTAACTGCTGCTGAGGTGATAAATCATTGGGATGAGGTGGAATTGGCGAATATTTTCTTTAAATATGGTGAGGAAAGGCTATCACGACGCATTGCTAGACGTATTGTGGAAAAACGTCCGTTTTCAACTACAACTCAGTTAGCTGAAACTATATCTTATTGTGTTCCTCGTAAGTATCGATATGGCAGAATTCACCCCGCAACTCGTGTTTTTCAAGGTTTACGAATTGCTGTCAATGATGAATTAAAATCTTTAGAAACTCTTTTGGAAAAAGCACCAAATGCACTTATTGCAGGTGGAAAAATTGCTATTATTAGTTTTCACAGTTTAGAAGATAGGATAGTTAAACACGCTTTTAAAGATAACCAATCATTGAAAATATTGACAAAAAAGCCGATTATTGCTCAAGAAGAAGAAATTTCTACTAATCCCCGCGCTCGCTCTGCTAAGTTGAGAATAGCAGAAGCAATAATTGATCAAAAATGAAAATTTTTTTGATTTTCTTGATTGTTAACTAATTTAACTTCTCTTGGTAATTCTACACGAAAAGTTGAACCCTCTCCCAATTGACTTTCTACAGTGATATTTCCCCCCATTAAATCGAGCAAGTCTTTGACTATTGTTAATCCTAATCCAGTTCCTTGATAGCAACGACTTTTAGTTTGATTGGCTTGCCGAAATGCTTGGAAAATATGATTTAAATCGATTTGTGAAATACCAATACCTGTATCTTTAACTATAATGATAATTTTGTCTTCGTCTAATTCTTGTAGTTCAATTAATACGCTACCAGTTTCTGTAAATTTAATTGCGTTGGAAATTAAATTAGTTAATATTTGTTGAATACGAATGGGGTCGTTAAAAACTTTTACGTTTTGAATATTGATATTAACATCTAAATTAATGTTTTTCTGATTGGCAAAAAAACGTAAGTCGTCTACGATTAACCTGATTAACTCTGTGATATTAAAATATTGGAGATTAAGACTAAATTCCCCTTCTTCTAATTTGGCAAAATCTAGCATATTATTAATTAATTTTAATAGCTGTTTGCCATTTCGGATAATTGTTTCTACCATCTTTACGGACTGGGAATTAAACTGATTTTTGTTTAACCGTAAAAGTATGTCAGAAAACCCTAAAATAGCATTTAAAGGTGTACGCAATTCATGGGATAGAACTGTGACAATTTGCGATTTTAATTGTGCTGCTTCTTGTAACTTAAAATTTTGCATTTCCACACAGCGGATTTTGTTTTCTGCTTGCTTGCGAGCGGTAATATCGCGTAATAACCAGCGTATACCGATGCAATTACCCTTATTATCTTTGATGGTACTAGCGCTGATTTCACAATCAAATAGGATTTTCTGATGGTTTTGCAAACAAATTTCCCAATCTTGAAGTTGGATTGCTTCTCCTAAGCGACGCAGTTGGTTGCGAAATTCTCGACGTACTTGTTGATCAACAAAGATGATTAATAATTTACCAATAAGTCGAACTTTGTCAATGGTAAGTAATTCTGATTTCAGCTAAAAAAAATAAACAGAAACCCAGTTTTTCCAAAAAACCGGGTTTCAAAACCAAACAAATTTAGGTTAATTCAAAACTTAACGAAGAGTATTATCTCTCTTATCAACAATTTCGACTACATTGTGGTCAACTACGGTTTTTCTGTCAACTACATCTCTATCTACAAGTCTCTCTCGGTTGACTACATCTACATCTTTTTCAACAACAGGAGTCACAGGAGTTGGAGCAACTGGAATTTCTTTAACTTCAGTTTCAACTTTAGGAGCATCTGCGTTAAATACTTTCCAATTACCAATCTTATGATTATTCAAAATAGAACCAGCGCGGTCTATTTCGTCTTCATAACCTTCTACTATTAATAAATAGTAACCATTATCAATTCTATCTTGGTACATTTGGGCATCTTCTTCAGGAATAGCCATACCTGTCAATGCACCAACAATACCACCTGTCGCTGCACCTAAACCAGCCCCAGCCAAGGTAGTAGCAATGGTTCCTGCTGCGAGAAAAGGACCAACTCCAGGAATGATTAATTGTTCTAAACCTAAGAGTAAACCACCAAGACCACCTAAAACAGTACCAGCGGTAGCGCCAATTCCAGCACCTTCTGAGGCTTCAGTTTCACCGCGCTCGTTTCTTACCTCAGTGCCAGCAATTTGCTCATTACCATCTGCATTTTTTGCTAACAGAGAAACTCTATCCATGGAGAATCCGGAGTCTCTGAGTTTGTAAAGTGCTTTTTCCGCATCATCTCGGCTTGGGAATGTACCAACTGCACGCTTGTATTGTCTAGTATTTACCATGTTTTCTCCTTGTGTAACTATCAATTGGTATATGTTAGATTGGCTTTTACGGTAATGCTTTGTGCCGCAATTTATCCCGTCAAAAATTATTCAGCGATTAGTAATTTTTTGTGAATTTTCAGTTATTAACTAACGCTAAAATTGCTAAAAATGTGTAATTTTGGCAAAAAATCATTCAATCTTGCACTAACCCGGCATTTATTTATATATAGGGTTGCGATTGATTGCAATTTACCGATTAATTTGACAGGTTTTTTAACTTATTTGCTCTTCATAGTGTCTTGTATTTCATTTGAAAATTCATCAACCTTTGGGTTTATTTTCTGAAGATTTTTATCTATCAAAAGTAGAGTTATATTGAATTTGGATTAACGTGAGTTCGATAAATATCATCCTGTAATCATAACCATAATCAGAAGTCGGGTTTTTAGAGGATGTTTGTCTTGTCTATTGAGATATTTAACTTCAAAAACCCGACTTATCACTGCCCCCATAATCAGAAGTCGGGTTATAGCATTTTAGATTTTGGATTTTGGATTATGTCCAAATAATCAAATTCATGTTGGATTAACGTCTTGCGACACGTGCTAGTAAGAATAAACCAATTCCCAATCCCAGAAAGTTGGGAAACCAAGCTCCGAGAAAAGGAGAAAAAACACCAGCTTGCGCTAATCCACCAGTAATAAAGCTGAATAAATAGTAACCAAAAATAATGATGACGCTAATACCAAAACTTTTTGCTGAACCAGTTCTTCCTGGTATACTTCCCATGGTGGCACCAACTAAGCCGAAAACGACACAAACAAATGGTAAGGACATTTTTTGTTGGATTCGTACTCTGAGTTTACGAATTTTTTGCTCGTCACCACCGAGTTTTTCTAATTCTAATTGCTCTAATGCCTGAATAATATTCATTTCGCCGTAATCGCGGCTTTCTTGTGCTAAATCTAATGCAGTACGGGGTAATTTTAACTGTTGTCGTTCAAAGCGAACAATATTACGATAAGAACTGTCTGGAGATATCAAATAAATAGTACCGTCATAAAAGTCCCAGACGTTATCTTTGACGTTCCATTCTCCCGATTCTGCTTGCAGAATTTGACTAAAATCCTCTTGAGAACGGTCTATAATTGTCAGACCTTTCATTTGTTTACCATCAAATGTATCGGCATAAAATAGCCGTGCTAAAACTCTTTGTTTACTACCATCTTTTTGTTCAACTTTTTTATATTCAGGATAAATTAAATTTTCTCTTTTAAAAGCAGGTTGTTCGGTTTTTAAGGCTTTTCGCATCGTCAGAGTCGCTTGATACTTTGCTGTTGGTGCAATTTGTTCGTTAAATACAAATGTTAATCCTGTCACCAGAAAACTCAAACATACACCTGTCGCAACCATTCGATAAACGCTAACCCCACAGCTACGCAATGCGATTAATTCGCTTTGACTAGAAAGACGACTATAAGTCATCAAGGTAGCTAATAATGTGGACATGGGGAAAGCTAAAACTATGAATTCTGGGAAATTTAAGATAAAAACTCTAGCAGCTATTCCTATCGGTAATCCAGATTCTACAACTTTACGTACTAATTCAAAAACCGCACCAACCGATACTCCCAAGGAAGAAAAAGCCGCAACACCAAATAAAAATGGTGGCACCATTTCGCTGGTAAGATAGCGATCCATGATTGACATTGGTAGCAGGGAAAAACTATGAGAATATTTGTATTTAGCCATTATTAATAAAAGGTTAGAGGTTAAAGCTTAGAGGTTAAAGATTAGAGGTTAAAGGTTAGAGGTTAAAGGTTAGAGGTTAATAATTAGGATTTTCTCTTCTCGATTCCCCATTCCCCAATTACCAATTACCAATTACCAATTACCAATTACCAATTACCAATTACCAATTACCCATTCCCATACTAAACCTGAAAATTTTCACCCAAATAATATTGTCTTACAAGAGGATTATCATAAAGTTCGTCAGAGGAACCGGAGGCTAATATTTGTCCTTCTCGCATGATATAACCTCGGTCAGTAATGTCAAGGGTTTCGCGGACGTTATGATCTGTAATCAAGATTCCCATGTTACGATCGCGAAGTCTTGCGACAATTTCTTGAATCTCAGAAACTGCTATGGGATCAACTCCTGCAAAGGGTTCATCTAAAAATAAAAATGAGGGACCATTTCTACCAGATGCTAATGCTCTAGCTAATTCGGTTCTACGTCTTTCTCCTCCGGAAAGTTGAATTCCTTTGCTGTTAGCAACTTTCTGTAAACTAAATTCCCGTAAGAGTCGCTCAACGCGCATCTCCCATTCTGGGCGGGGTACTTTGGTTTGTTCGAGTACCAGTAATATGTTTTCCCGCACGCTTAATTGACGAAAAACACTTGCTTCTTGTGCTAAATAACCAATACCCAGACGCGCTCTTCCATGCATCGGAATAGTAGTAATATCACGATTATCAAGCCAAACTGTTCCTCGATCTGGTTTTTCTAAACCAGTGGCAATATAAAAAGTTGTCGTCTTACCAGCACCATTTGGTCCGAGTAAACCGACAATTTCACCTTGAGCGACGGAAAGGTTAACGCGATTAACAATTGTTCGCTTACCGTAGGATTTATGAATGTTCTCTAAAACAATTTTCACGATTTGTGGTTTTGTTTTATTATCTCTAATTAGAACGTCTCAAATTTGGCGTTGATGGTGCTTTTGATGGTTGAGTATTACCATTAGTATCATCTAAAATATAGATAGATTCTACCTGACCACCACTTTTCGGTGTAGCAACAAATCTTCCTTCATCAATTAAATAGGTAACTGTCTCTCCCCGAATACTATTTTTACCTTCTTGTAAAATATACACATTACCACTGAGAATAATCCGGCGTTCCCGATTAAAAAATTGTGTTTGGGCTGCCGTTGCTTTAATCTGAGCAGAGGGATATGAAAGTTGTACATTACCGCGTCCGCTTGCTACCTCAGTATTGGAATTGTATTCTTGTAAGTCCGCACGGATAGTTAGAGGTTGATTATTTCTTGATGCCTGGTTACGAGCATTTGTATTATTATTATCTACAGTATATGTAGAAATTACTTGACTACCACTTTTAGGTGTAACGATAAATCGTCCATCATCCATTAAATAACTAGCGTTCTCTCCCCGAATGCTATTAATACCTTTTTCCAAAATAGACACGCCACCATTGAGGTTGATTCGACGTTCCCGATTTAAATATTGCGCTTGGGCTGCTGTTGCTTGAATTTGACGAGCAGGATACAAAACTTGTACATTACCGCGTGCAGTAAATACCTCAGTCTGAGAGTTATATTCTTGCACATCCGCACGGATAGAAAGAGGACGGTTATCTGAGGAAGTTTGGGCTGTAGCAGTTTGTAGCTGAGTAGGAAATACTACCGCACCATACAGCGCAACAGGTAGCATTAAAGCCAAACCCAGACGACGCAATTTAAGTTTAGGTAGTCGGTAGTTGTTGATCATAGGGAAGGGAGTAGGGAATACTAACTAATCTTTGGACATGATAATATATATACTTTGAATGACTATTTGGTTACAAATAATCTCTCATTATCCAAGACGCTTCAATAACTCCCAATGTTTCAAAGGTTAAAGGTGAAAGGTTAAAGGTTAGAGGTGAAAGGTTAGAGGTTAGAGGTTAATAACTAGGAAGCTCCTCTCCCCATCCCGAAAGTCCTGAAAGTCCCCTTCCCCGAACCCATCCTCCTCTCTCACTCCTCAACTCGCACAATCCGGGGGAGAGGTAAAGTATCTGCTTCATCGGAGGAAGTGCCGATTTGATCGAGTTGATTTTGTTGGAGTGCTTTTAATAAAGCGATACTTTGCTCTAATAACTCATCAACATCAATTTCACAGTAAACGGATGGGTAACGAGCGAGACGATTACTACCTTCACCAAGTAAAATTATCGCACCCCGCACGTTACCGTTACCTAAGTGATATAGCGCTACTGCAATTTGTAAAATTCCTTGATAAAAAGTTTTATCTGGCTCTGCGGCTTCCATCCACAAAGCTTCTAATGTATCGTGACAGGCATAGAATTGCCCTGTATTGAACAATTCTACACCTTGCCAAAATTCTTGGGGAATTAGTTGAGTCATAAGAGAAGGATTAACCCATGCTATCTCTGACTTCTTTAATTGTATCTAAAGAAATTTCCTGTTGTTCCCCGGCAAATTCATTATCCGGAGTTAAAAACAGCATACAATGGCATTCTTTGCGTTCGCGCATGGGTACACAGGGGCAATTCCAAAAGGTAGCATTAACTTCGGCTTCTTTGTCTTCGTAATGACGACAAGGGCATAAAGGCGCACCTAATTCGTCTTTATGTTTGGCAAGCCCTTCGATTACAACCGCTGTCACGGAAGGTTCGGAACAAAAGTAAGTTCCGGTACGCTTAGCATATTGTTCGGAAAAATGCCGCATTGCTTCTAAATTCTTATCGCTGGATTTAGTATTTGCTTCTGATGAAATCATAAGGAACGGCTACTTTAATTTAATATCTATGCATTGTACCGCACCATCTGTAAGCTATTACTGGGGGAATTTACCCCTTTGTTGAGAACTGTAAGGGAAGCGAAGCAAGCACGGTAAGTAGGGAAGCAAGGGAAGCAAGGGAAGCACAGGTGCAAATTGACGAAGAATTTTTGTGAAATGCCATAAATAGCATAAGAAAATATCATGCTCAAGGGATTGTTGTTCTGGCAGGATTTGGGATCAATTACTGTTGTATTAATTTTGTAAAAATTTGATTGATGTAAGTTCCTAGATGTTCAATTTGAATTCCATTTGGTTCCAAATGCCATCCAAATAATTTTTGATCCACAGGTGGACGAAAAGGTTTCAGGGATAATTGTTGGGCAAAAAAAGTAACATCATCTTTAGCAATACAATCTTGAGCGAATGAAATTATGCCAGTTAAATTAAATAACTTCTGACTTTGAGTAATCATATGTTTTGTTTCTCTGGCATTTGGATATACTCTTAACTCTAAGTTGGAAAAGGGTTTATTTTTAGAAATATTATGTTTATTTATTGTTACTGTGTTACTAATTTCAGGTGCTAACAGTATTGAAGGTTGGTCTTGAATAAAATGGTTGTTAATATTAATGGGTTTATTCAATAATTTGCTAATTTCGTGTTCTGCTTTTTCTCTGGCAATGTCAACAGATTTTATCAAAGATATAAGTTTTTGATCGTAGCGATCGCCAAGGGCATTTTGAATAATTAAGTTACGTTGAATCGATTCGTTGCTTAAAATTTCTAACAGAGTAATATATTTACATCCTAAGCTGTGACCTAGCCAATAATAATTAGAATCATTGAGATATATTTCTAAATTATGATGAGATATGTTGTCATTTTGCATGAGAAATCTGATAGTTTCTACTCTTAGTCTATATTCTTCTTTTAATAAATTTATAGCAACTTGCCAATGGTCGAATTTGAAAGGAGTTAAGGGGAATCTAAAAACAAAAATTGTATAACCTTGTGCAAATAAATTTTGCAGCAAATATTTATAAGAGTTGATTGGAAAAGAACCAAATACAAAACTGCCGATAAATTGAATAATTCCTTTCGGATTAGGATTAATCGCAACCCAACTATTAGAAAACTTTCTGAAGTAAAAACTTTTATTAATGTCTTTAGTTAGCTTGATGTTGTTTGAATTGTCATTAGTCATATATCTATTTTCCGTATTTTGAATGTTTATCGCGATATCTAAATTAAAGACGCGATATATCGCGTCTCTACAAGCTATGAATTAATTGAGCAAATTATATTTGGGAAGCATCTTGAAAGCGTTCCAGTAAAATGGATAGCATCCGCTGTTGTTCTTCGACGCTAAGCTCAGCTACTTTTTGAACCAGAGGTTCGCTAGTGATATCACTGAGGAAACTAGGATTGGTTTCAATAGCTTTGAGAATGCGATCGCGATTAGGTAAGGCAAAGTTAGTAGTTGCTGAAATGAGGTTAGTTTCTAGAGTCACTTCAGAAGCTCCTGTTGCTAAGGGTAAGTCGTATGCAAGCTGATCGAAATCACCAACAGCAGGTGGATTAATACTACCTTGAGGAAGGAAAGTACCGCGCTGCTGGGCTGATAGCAGCAGAGTTTTCATGTTTCCTGAACCACCAGAAGCGGAATCGATTCTAAGTCTGACGTATCCTCTGATTTCAGTATTTCGATTTCTGATGACGCTATTCTGTGTCACATCTGGCAGCAGCAAAAATAGTCCTGTATCCAGTGCCGGAAGGTCAAAAGTATAGGTTCGCACACAGGGAAGGGTAGATATTGGGGTGAGTAAATTATTTGTCCCATCGATATCCCAAAATGCAACTATCTGACTGGAATTAAAGTCAGGAGTACGAGCTTTGAATGTCAGTCTAATTTTTAAATTGCTAAAGCCAGGGTTCGAGATTGTCAGGAAATAGCCTTGAATCACAGTCCGATTTGGTGATGACGGGCTATCAATAATCGGCTTGACTAGCAATTCGTAAGTGGAAACGTTAATAGTGGAAACCATTTAAATACCTGATTAATAAACAACAGTGGAAATAGTCAGCATCAGAAGTAGATTTTGCTTTTATTTGAAGCAAAATATTCAATGCTTTCTTTTGCAATGAATTGCCATCTTTAATCTATAGATGGCTGTCATTTTTATGTATTTAAAAGATGTTTAAAAAGTATTATGTTTAGCATAAAAAGTATTTAGACTTAATCTCTATTTGCTTAGCTAAAAAAGCTGAAAACCTGATTTATTTGGTTTGTAGACAAGTCGGAAAAACTATGTAGACTTTTCAAACATCTTCATAGTTATAGTGTGGAATAGAGCATTGAAGTTTGGCATTACCCGTTAGGGTTATTTGTGGAATCTAAGTACTCGTGCAAAATAAATTAAACATTTCGTTTAGTCCGTGAAGAGGGAAAAGGGAAGAGGGGAGCCTTATATAACTCACGAGTAATTGTATAAATAATTTTGCGTAAGTACTTATAGCAACGGTTTTTGCAGTTGTGGTTGTAGAGATTGTTCCGAATCAATTACAATACCTGGAATATCTCTATTGATCACAACTTGCGATCGCGATTCGGATGAATTATTTTCGGATGAATTATTTTGCCATAACATCCAACGGCTACCGTAAGCAAGTGATGCTCCCGTTGAAGGATTTTGAGTCAACCAAATCAAAGGTTTATTATGAGGCAGGGGTTTAGTAATATCATCTTGAGGATGAATTGCTGCTAAAGCTTCAAGAACATCTCTTTTTTTGTGAATTAAACCTGTTGATGCAGTCCATAATTGTACTTGCATTTGCTGTTTTTGTGCGTAAAAATACATTGAAGATGCGGCAATTACTGCTTGCTCAAAATTATTTTCTTGCCATTCACCGTTATCTAAAGCAATAATAATTTCCTGTCCGCTAGTCAACATTTCTAATTCCCGGACTCGTAAATCCCCGTAACGGGCGCTACTACGCCAGTGAATCATACGTAAAGGATCACCTATACGGTAGGGACGCAAAGAACGGGTTAAGCCTTGAGTAGCCGTTTGTAAGGGGTTGCCGCGAGGTTGTCCTTTTGTACTGTCTTCTCTGCCCATGTCATCTATCAAAGGGCAGGATTTGAGGGGTAAAACTTGCGGATATACAATTGCGATCGCGTTTAGTTGACGCTGACGACGACTCCAAAATAGTCCTAAAGGTGCAGCGGTAGCTAATTCTACATTTTGCCAGTGGTAAATACCCCGACGCTCTGTAGGCTGATAATATACCCAGTTATAGCTAGTTTGTGCTGAGATAGTTTCTATAGGGTGTAAACGTGGTTTATCTAAAATGAAAGGTAATTTATCTTCTATTTGTAATAAAGAAAGCGGCTTTTTAGTTTGATTAAAAATTTCTAATTCAACAGTTAAATCATCACCAGCGGTAACTGGCTGAATCGCTCGTCGTTTAAGTACTAAACCCGTGAGAGACTTTGGGGGTAGGATAGCAGCATAACCCAACAAAGCAAAACTTATACCGCTGATAACATATAACCAGCCAGCCATAGTATTCATCGCTGCTGCGAAAAAGCAAATTGCAATTCCTGCTAAAACCAAACCGCTATATGCTGGAGCGCAGAGACGAGATTCAAACCAATAAGCGATGCGACGAATCATGTTAATAAACGGTGTATATTAAAATTCACCACGGTTTTAACATTTTTTTTTTAGTGAGTGGTATAGGTAAGTAATATAGAAGTGAATGAATCATTTATTCTTGGGAAATATTTACCCTCAGACTGGAAGTCTGGGGCTATAGAAACAAAGCCCACCTCCGTGGGCTAATTAACGGTATAACTCCGGTGGTACTAACTCTTAACTCCTGACTCCTAACTCCTAACTCTCCCCATTTCCAACCATTGATACCAATCATGTAAACCTTCTCCCGTAACTGCGGAAAGTTGAAAAATGCAGATATTCGGATTAACTTGTTGTGCGTATTCGATACATTTTTCTACATCAAATTGGACGTATGGTAATAAATCTATTTTCGTAATTATCATTACGTCGCTAGCTCTAAAAATATGAGGATATTTAATTGGTTTATCTTCTCCTTCCGTAACGGAAAGAATGGTAATTTTTGCTTGTTCTCCTAAGTCAAATAAAGCCGGACAAACTAAGTTTCCGACATTTTCAATCATTACTACCGAATCAAGTTCGGGATTAAGTTGTTGTAAGCCTTTTTCTATCATTAATGCATCGAGATGACAGCCGGTTCCGGTATTTATTTGCACTACTTTACAGCCGGTTGCTTCGATTTTTTTCGCATCGTTGATTGTTTCTTGGTCGCCTTCGATTACACTGATAGTTAATTGATTTTTTAAATCGTTAATAGTACGAGTTAATAAAGTTGTTTTTCCCGAACCCGGAGAACTCATTAAATTTAAAGCGAGAATATTTCGACCTTTAAACCATCCGCGATTTTGGGCTGCGATTAAGTTATTTTTAGCTAAAATATCTTGTTCTAAAGATATTGTTGTATTATGTATTTTGGCATGAATTTGGGATGCATCATTAATAGTATCGTGACTGTGAGAATGATTGATTATTGTGCCATCGGGTAAGGTATGAGTATGATAATGTTCATCACTATGAGAATTGATTGTTACAGCTTGATTTTGAGGATAAGTAATTTTTGTATTATCGTCGGAACAACCGCAAGTTAAACACATAATTCTTCTACTTCTATTTCCTTAATTTTTAATTCTTCTCCAGCGATTAAATCTAATTGTGTGCTACCACAATTACATTTTCCAAAAGGTTTTTCTAAAGTAATTTCTGTGCCGCATTGACGACAAATAGCTAAACCAGGAGTTTCGATAATTTCTAATTTTGAGTTTTCTAAAACCGTACCCTGAGAACAAATATCAAAACAAAATTGTACAGCATCTGGCATAATTGCTGATAATTTACCGATTTCTAATAAAACCCGTTGAACTTTTTTACCTTCAGCATATTCGCTTACAATTGATACTATATTTTGAGTAATTCCAAGTTCGTGCATAATATTAAAGGTTAAAGGTCAGAGGTTAAAGGTTAAAGGTCAACTATTAACTATAAACTAACTCCTAACTCCTAACTCCTCACTCCTAACTCCTAACTCCTAACTCCTAACTCCTAACTATTTCTTAGCAAATCCTTGGTAATTGTTCACCGACTAACATATCAATAATTCTTTCACTACCAAAACTGGTTTTTAATGATACTATTCCTGGGAGTGAGGAAGTTACTTCACCGATAATTGCAGCATTTTTTCCCGCAGGATGTGATTTCATTACTGATAATATTTTGTTGGCGTTTTCGCTTGCTACAGCTACTACTAATTTACCTTCGTTTGCTAAATAAAAAGGTTCTAAACCTAAGATTTCACAAACACCTTTGACTTCTTCACGAATTGGGATTGATTCTTCTTCAAGACGAATTCCGACATTTGAAGTTAAAGCAAATTCGTTTAAAACTGTAGCTAAACCGCCTCTAGTTGCATCTCTCATTGCATGAATTTCTGGACAAATATCGAGGATTTTTGCAACTAAATCGTGTAAAGGTTGACAATCGCTTTTAATATCGGATTCTAACGCTAATTCCCCACGAGCGATTAATATTGCTGTACCATGATTTCCTATTTCACCATTAAGAATTATCACATCTCCGGGTTTTATATTGCCAGCAGAGATACAAATATTGGGACGAATCACACCAATTCCAGTTGTGTTGATAAATAGTTTATCCGCAGCACCCCGATGCACAACTTTTGTGTCACCAGTGACAATTTGTACGTCTGCTTTTTGTGCTGCTATTTGCATACTTTGGGCAATTTTTCGCAATGTTTCTATAGATAAACCTTCTTCTAAAATTACGCTACAGCTTAAATATAAAGGTTTGGCTCCGCTGACTGCTAAATCATTTACTGTGCCGTTAACGGCTAATTCTCCAATGTTACTACCAGGGAAAAATAAAGGATCTACAACATAAGAATCAGTAGTAAAAGCTAGTTTATCTCCTAGCTGCATTAAGGTTGCTAAATTGAAACTTGCTTGGTCTTCTAGTTGGGATAAAATAGGATTAGTAAAAGTAGTAACAAAGATATCATTAATTAAATCTCGCATCGCTTTTCCACCGCTACCATGGGCGAGTGTGATGTGAGTATCTGTTATTTTGACTCTTTTTTTACGGCTTTTTTCAAGTTTTTGAAAAAATTGATTTTGTGGAGAGGTTGGCATTTTTAATGTTTTTAATAAGTATCGATGCAAAATTAATTTAACAAACGTTTGGGTAGGGAATAGAGAACAGTCAATGGCGAATTAATTCGCTGCTACACAAGCAAAGTCCACCTGCATGGACTAATTGCTTAATAATTTATAATTATTTATTGATGATTTTTCTATCTAAATTTTGGCTTTGATTGCACCGTATTTATAATAAGCTGCACAAGCACCTTCAGAAGAAACCATACATGAACCAATTGGTTTTTCTGGGGTGCAAGCTGTTCCAAATACTTTACATTGCCAAGGTTTTAAAACTCCTTTAAGAATTTCTCCACATTGACAAGCTTTATGATCGGCTACTTTCAAATTAGGAATACTAAATTTAATTTCTGCATCGAATTTTGCATATTCAGGACGAATTTTTAAACCAGAATATGGTATTTCATCTAAACCTCGCCATGCAAAACTTTTTCTTACTTCAAATACTTGATTTATCGCTGTGATTGCTTGTTGATTTCCACTATCTTCAACTAAACGATTATATTGATTTTCTACTTCGCAACGATTTTCTACAAGTTGCCATAATAACATCCAAATTGATTGCAAAATGTCTAAAGGTTCAAAGCCAGAAATTACGATTGGTTTTTGATATTCTTGGGCAATAAATTGATAAGGATTTGTCCCAATTACCATACTGACATGACCGGGACCAATAAAACCATCTAATTGTAAATCGGGATTATCTAATAATGCTTTAAGGGCTGGAATCACTAAGACGTGATTGCAAAACATACTAAAATTATTAATTGTTTCTGATGCTGCTTGTAGAATTGTCAAAGCTGTACTAGGTGCTGTTGTTTCAAACCCGATTGCAAAGAATACTACTTCTTTTTCGGGATTATTTTTAGCAATTTCTAAGCAATCTAACGGTGAGTAAACTATACGAATATCTGCACCTTGAGCTTTGGCTTGCAGCAAATTAATTTTTGAACCTGGCACTCGCATTGTATCGCCAAAGGTTGTTAAAATAACGTTGGAATTTTGAGCAATATAAATTGCATCGTCTATTCTACCTTTGGGCATTACGCATACTGGACAACCTGGACCATGTATTAATTCAACTGTAGAAGGTAGTAGTTCTTCTATACCATATTTGAAAATAGAATGTGTATGTCCCCCGCAAACTTCCATGATTTTGACGGGTTTTTTAAGCAAGTTTCCTAACTTTTGAATTTGCCATTCTAAGGCTTCACCTTTATAAGGATCGCGGAATTCTTCTAGGTATTTCATATAAAACAGTGGACAGTTGACAGTGGACAACCATTAACTCCTAACTCCTAACCCCTAACTCCTAACTCCTCTTAGTAGTCAACCATTAATTCAGCCATTTCTTGAAGTAATTTTAGTGTTTCTGCTGCTTCTTTTTCGTTAATTCGATTCATGGCAAAACCGACATGAACTAATACCCAATCTCCAA
Source organism: Richelia sp. SL_2_1 (assembly GCA_012033205.1). Taxonomy (GTDB): domain Bacteria; phylum Cyanobacteriota; class Cyanobacteriia; order Cyanobacteriales; family Nostocaceae; genus Rivularia. The sequence goes on from JAAUSO010000091.1 coordinate 18,867, forward strand.
TACATGATTCGGGAGGATGTTGTTCATCTACTATACAAGCAATGTTAATTTGACGTTTAATACCGCTTATTTCAACTGTCGCTAGTTTATTTGTAGCGTCGGTTATTTCTATAATTTGACCGGGTATTCCTAGACACATTTTTTTAATTATATTAATTATAAAGAGTAAAAAAATCAATTAACCTTACTAAATGCGAAGAGGCACAGGGATGATAGATAATATCATATCCGATTATAAATGGTAATAAAATTGCTTGAGGAACAGTCAACAATTACCAATTACCAATTACCAATTACCAATTACCAATTACCCATTACCAATTTGATTAAACTTGATATTTTGCTGCTGCAATTACCGCTTGTCCTAGAGATAATCCACCGTCGTTACAAGGAACTAAACTGTGAGTAAGTACGCTTATTCTTGATGTTTTTAAACGGTTGGTTACTTGTTCTAATAAAATACGATTTTGAAATACTCCTCCGGTAAGAACTACGTGGTTGATTGAGTGTTGTTTACGCAAAGTATTTACTGTTTCGACAATTGCGATCGCAAATCCCAAATGAAATTTTGCAGCGATAATTTTTGCCGCAGTTTGCTGTTGTAAATCTTTAAGCAGTGTTTTCCACATCGGATATGGGTCTATATAATAAATGTTATCTAAAAAGTTAAGTTTAAAAGGATAAGTTCGTATTTCTTTATGTTTATTTAATAGTTTTTCATCAATTAAGGCTTCCATTTCAATTGCTGCTTGTCCTTCATAACTACATTTTTCTCGACAAATTCCGATGGCTGCTGCTACTGCATCAAATAATCTCCCTGTAGATGATGTTAAAGGGCTATTTAATAAGTTATCACTGAGTTTATTTAAAAGTATCAGTGGTTTTTTTTCTAAGTATTTGACAATTTCTAAACTTCCATAATTTTGTTTAATTTCTACCCAATTAAAGCTAGATATTAATTGAGAGTAGGTATTACGCCACAGTTGATAATTAGCTTTTTCGCCACCTATTAAGGGAACTGGTTTTAACGTTGCTAATCTGGTAAATTTACGATAATCAGCTAATAAAAATTCTCCTCCCCAAAAGGTATTATCTTCACCGTAACCCAAACCGTCTAAAGCAATACCTAAAACTGGTGCAGAATCTAAAGGTAAGTTATTTTCTGCCATACAGGCAGCTATATGACTGTGATGATGCTGAATATTATATATGTTGATTTGATTGGCAACTGCTAATTCCTTACCAAATTTTGTTGATAAATATTCCGGATGTTGATCTACAGCGATAGCTTCCGGTTGATGTTTAAATAAGTTTAAATATAAATTTAATGTATCTTGATAGTTTTTAAAAACAGTAGTGTTTGCTAAATCTCCTAAATGCTGAGATAAAATAGCTTGTCCATCCCTTAATAAACAAAAGGTATTTTTTAACTCGCTACCCATTGCTAAAATTTGCGGAACTTTTTCAAACCCAGATGGTAAATTGATTGGTGCTGGTGCATATCCTCTAGCACGACGAATGATTTGTAATTTCTCTCCTACAATTCTTACCACCGAATCATCAACTCGATTAATAATGTCTCTATTATGTAATAAAAAATAATCAGCTATCTTACTTAATTTTTCTCGTGCTTCATCATTATTAATACATTGCGGTTCATCAACAAAATTACCACTAGTAAAAACAATTGGACGATTCATTCTCCTCATAATTAAGTGATGTAAAGGTGTATAAGGTAGTATGAATCCCAAAGTATTTTGTCCTGGTGCTACTGAGGGAGAGAGGGGGGGATAGGGGGATGGAGGGATAAGGAGATGGGGAGAATTAATTAGAACAATTGGTGCAACGGTGCTTTCAAGTAATTCTTTTTCCTTGGCGCTAGGTGTACAATATTGTTCGATTATCTCTATATCTCGTGCCATTAAAGCAAAGGGTTTATCGTCACGTTGCTTTTGCTCCCGCAATTTTTCCACTGCTATATTATTCGTCGCGTCACAAGCAAGATGAATTCCACCCAAACCTTTGATTGCAAGTATTTCACCTTTTTGCAATAAACTACACACAGCATCAACATCATCCAACATCGAAAACATCGCAGCGGTGACAGGTTTTCCATCAGCACGTTCCAACCATGTTTGAGGACCGCAAGTATAGCAAGCTACTGGTTGTGCATGAAAGCGACGGTTTTCTATATCTGCGTATTCCTTACTGCATTGGGGACACATTTTAAAATCCTTCATGCTAGTGTTATGACGGTCGTAAGGTATAGCGTTAATTATACTAAGTCGTGGTCCGCAATGAGTACAGTTTGTGAAAGGGTAACGATAATAACGACTCAGGGGATCGAAAATTTCTTGTTTACAATCCTCACAAGTTGCAGCATCGGGAACAATTTGTGTTTTGATTGCACTATTAATACTATGAGAAATTACAAAATCATCAAATATAAAATCTGTTTGAGAACAAGTTCGGATTAACCGATTAATATTAGCTAAGGTAGGAGATTCTTGCTGTATTCTGTGAACAAATTCATCTACAGATTTTTGAGTACCAGATACTCTAATTAATACACCTTCACCGTCATTACAAACATCACCATTTAGTTTTAAATCTTTAGCAATCCGGTAAACTGTAGGACGAAATCCTACTCCTTGAACGGTACCATAAATTCTAATTTCTTCAGTGTACATAGTTGACAGTTGAAAATTACCAATTACCAATTACCAATTACCTATTCCCTATTTCCTATTCCCAATTACCCATTACCTATTACCTATTACCTATTCCCTTAATTAAGTTTCCATAACAAAACTCTATTATTTCCAGAATCAGCGATAACTGCTGTATTCCCATGTACATTAATGCCATAAGACCAATTTAAACTATTACGAGTTGGTAAACCATAATCGCGATTTTCTCCTTTACTTTGAAAATCATTTTGTCCTATTACCCTTGCAGCATCCATACCCTGTAGCGATAAAATTGATTGTGTTTTTTTCCATGCTAATAACCGAGAATTAGCTGTATCAGTAACTAATAACCAATCTTGAGTAGCAGCCACACCATAAGGCATACTTAAACTATTAGCTTTAGGGAAATAAACTCCTTGATTCATTTCTACTAAATCAAAACTTTTTTGTCCGATAACTACTTCACAAGGACTATTATTTTCTATAGGAATTCCTTGCCAAATCATCACACGATTATTACCTGCATCAGTGACAACTAAATTATTATCCCAAACAGTAATATCGTGACACCAACGCATAGTAGAAGCTGTCGGACTACCACCACCATTTTCATCGCGGGATTGCATATCTGGTTGTCCTAAAACGACATCCGCAGGTTGTCCATTTTCTGAAGGTAACTGATGCCAAATCAATAAACGACGATTTCCTGTATCAGCAACAAATAGCTTCCCTTGATGATAGAAAACTCCATAACACCAGTTCAAAGTATTTGCCGCAGCAGTCGAAGTTCCCCGATTCGGTTGATTATGATCAAAATCAGCTTGTCCTAATACTAAATCTGCTGGAATATTACTATATTCTGGTAATTTTTTCCATATTAAAACACGATGATTCCAAGCATCAGCAACAGCCAATCCTTCACCACAATTACAAATTCCTGTAGGAACATTTAAGGTGTTATTTCTTGGTGTACCTTTGGCATTTTGTCCTTCAGAATTAAAGTTTGGTTGTCCAATTACCCAATCAGCAGGTTGACTATCTGTAATCGGTAAATTTCGCCATCCTAATAATCGATGATGCCCTGTATCCGATACCCATAAAGGACCAGTTTCTGATATTAAACAAGCACTACGAGGACCAAACATTTCGATGTTACTTGGTGCCAGAGGTACAGCTAATTCACCTGGTTTTAGAGCTTTTCCTAAAATGATTTGTGCATCTGATTTCAATATTTTTGACATTCATTAAATAGGGAATAGGGAATAGGCAATAGGGAATAGGAAACTGTCCACTAACCTTTATTTCATTTTCAAATCTTTGAGTAAAAACGGCATAAAGATACCTCCAATAAAACTAGATATGACAACTGGTACCCAAAAAGGCATTGTTGTTTGTGCAAGTAAAAATAATAGTAAGAAAGTTATACTAATGCCAATTGAAGTTTGTTTGACATAATGCATATTATCTCGTATTAACTTTCCTTTGAAAAACAATTTTGCCGAAAACCAACCGATTTCTAACATAATCTCTCCTCATCAATGAGTAACTAAAAATAAACAGTACTATCTAATAACATATAAACCCCCCTATTCCCTGTTCCCTATTCCCTATTCAATTACTTAATAAATTTAATACTATTAATCCTAAAATTGCGCCGGGAATCACACCAGCAGGACCAAATAATCCACCTAAAATAGCAGCAAAGTTATATCCTAATTCTTCTCCTGCTAAAAGCATTCCCCCAATGGCACCACCAATCATTGATACAATTGTTGCGACAACAAACCAGATAAAACCCGTCAGCAAATTTAAGTCGCCAGTCATTAAACTAGTCATCATTCCACTTAAATCGTAATTCGTTAAAATATCTGTCATTTTTCAGTTCCTAATTCTGCTAATACTTGAGATACAGCTTTTGCTTGTTCAATTTGTCCGTGCTGAGTAAATATTTTGAGAGCTTGTTGATAGTAATCACGTGCTTTTAAGATATTTTGTTGATTACCAGCTTCTGGTTGATGCAGTTTATCTGGTAAGTTAATTAAGGCGTTGGCTTTGTTAGCAATAGTGTTAGCGTATTCAATTGGTGTATTTTTGGGATTCCTCACTTTTAATGCTTCGTCATAAGCTATTACAGCCCGTGAATTGTTCTCGAAGGGATGAGAAGAAGGTAAATATTGCAATGCATTACCTAAGTTATTTTGCAACATTGCATATTCCCTGGGATGCTCAATCAGATTAATTCGCTTCAAGGCTACTTCAAATGACTGTACCGCTAAACCTTCAAATAAGTATTGTTTTTGCGAACCCCCAGACATCGATAAATACGCGATCGCAATATTATTATGTAATATCGCATATTCCTGTGGGTGCTTATACCAGTCAAAAACCTGTAGAGCTTCCTGATAAACTTGAATGCTATCTGTCATCCGTGCCATATTAAATGACCCTAATGATTGTAACACCAAGCCTAAATTCATCTTTGCTTCTGCTGTCTCTTCTGGTGAGGCTAATTCTTTGAGTATCGGTAAGGCTTGTTCATATGCAGTTTTTGCCCTCACAAGCAACTCCACATTTTCTTCCGGAATAGCCTGCAATGCTGTACCTTTACCAACTTTAGCACGAGCTTTATACAGAGGAAAATCTTCATCGCATAATTCTTGTGCTTTGTCATACAGCTCAAGTGCATTGTACAAATCTTCAGCAGTTTTAGGCTTTTTTACAAAACCTTGTGCTACCTCAATAAGCATCTCTATTTTTTCTTGTACTGTAGCATTCGTATCAGCAATTGCTTTCATTGCTGCTTTTACAGCCGAATCTGTGATGCTATTGTTCATTTCCATTTATATCCTGAAATGGACACAAAGAGATGTTTATCTCCTGCATCGTTTTACGAAGTTTTGCTTTAACCTTTGACTTTAAGAGGTTTTTAGTAGAAGTCTCTATAAGCTCGGATGGTAGACAACCTTTATACTGGAATTATTGAAACTCATTCAAATCAATAAGACTCCATTTATCATATTATATTCCTAGACAAGTAATGCGAACAACAACTAACCTCAATTTTTTTAAAATAATTTTTCTAATAATTTTTCTAATAATTTTTCTAATAATTTTTCTAATTTAGAACATTTATTTATAACCAGTAAAAATGACAAGTTATTTCAATAACATTCTGATAAAATTAACTTTATCTCACATCTTGCACTATAGCAATCCTAAATGACTTGTGAGAAATTTATGTATAATCTGGCGGTTAAAACCGCTACTACACAAACAAAGTCCACCTGCGTGGACTTAATAAAACAACCCGCGCAGGCGGGTTTTGTCTGTGTAGCCGCGACTTATAGTCGCCTAGAATGAGTTAAATTATACCTTTATTTGCGAGTTTTAATCTATGTATTTTCTCATATCTCAATTAGGATTGCACTATCTATAAGTTAACAATAAATATTACTCAGTATTTATCCAAATACTCGACTACGTTCCGATACGCCTAGGACTGTAAGTCCTAGTCTAAAAGCATAAATCCATTTAAATGGACTATAAATATCTCGTAGAAAGTAAATTTATTTATTACTAATCTTTAATAAAGGTAAGTATTTATGAGTAAGGTGCAAGATTTAAGTTATTCTCTTTGAGATGTTACCTGTATAAGAATTCAAAAATATCCAGATATTTATCAGTAATATCTTGTGTATTTATCCCAAATTATGATTGATTTATTGATTAATAATTAACATCTAAATAGCTCAAACTACTTGTATATTATCGACGATTTATTTGATTTTACTCTATTGCAAACAATTTATTTATAACGCTTAATAGTATTTCTTAGCAAGAGAATATAAAAATTTATGTAAACAGCGAACAACTAAACTAGAAACTGATTGATATTAAGAAAAGAGAGACAATCTTGTTGAATGTGAAAAGTTAAATCGAAGAGTGTTGATTGCTAATTACTGATAATTCATAACTGTTCATTAATAACCGATAGATGGCTAACTTATTATGGTTACAAGGTGGTGCTTGTAGTGGTAACACCATGTCATTTCTAAACGCCGAAGAACCCACAGCGGTTGATTTAGTTACTGATTTTGGTGTTAACATTCTCTGGCATCCTAGTTTAGGATTAGAATTGGGTATTGATTTACAGACAATGCTCTGGGAATGTCTCTTGGGTAAAAAAACTCTTGACATTTTAGTTTTTGAAGGTACTGTAATTCAAGCTCCCAACGGTACTGGAGAATGGAATCGTTTCGCAGATCGTCCGATGAAAGATTGGTTGAGCGATTTAGCCCATGTTGCTAATTTCGTCGTCGCTGTGGGAGACTGTGCTTGTTGGGGAGGAATTCCCGCAATGGCACCCAATCCCACAGATTCAATTGGATTGCAGTATCTCAGACGACAAGAAGGGGGATTTTTGGGTAAAGATTTTCGCTCAAAATCTGGTTTACCCGTGATTAATATTCCCGGTTGTCCATCCCATCCCGATTGGATTACTCAAATTTTAGTCGCGATCGCCCCTCCGGGGCGCGTGCCGAACGCCACTGGTAGAATTGGTGATATCATCCTTGATGATTTGCATCGTCCGCAAACGTTCTTCAACACATTCACCCAGACAGGTTGTACAAGAAATATCCATTTTGCTTACAAAGCATCTACTACAGAATTTGGTCAGCGTAAAGGATGCTTATTCTATGATATTGGGTGTCGCGGACCGATGACTCATTCTTCCTGTAATCGCATCTTGTGGAATCGCGTCTCATCAAAAACCCGTGCTGGAGTACCTTGTTTAGGCTGTACCGAACCCGAATTTCCCTTTTACGATTTAAAGCCGGGAACCGTATTTAAGACGCAGACTGTAATGGGGGTTCCTAAAGATTTACCCACAGGAGTTAATAAGAAAGATTACGCAGTCTTGACAATGGCAGCAAAAGACTCAATGCCAGATTGGGCAGAAGAAGACTTTTTTACAATATAGGTAATTGGTAATTGGTAATTGGTAATTGGTAATAGGTAATTGGTAATTGGTAATGGGTAATGGGTAATTGGAGTTAAATAAATAATGACCATCAACTAACCACCATCAACTAACCACCATCAACTAACCACCATCAACTATCCACCATCAACTATCAACTATCAACTATCAACTATCAACTATCAACTAACAACTATGATACAAACATTTAGA
>JAAUSO010000092.1 GCA_012033205.1 Richelia sp. SL_2_1
ACAAAGTCGGGATAGGGCATTGCCACGACTCTAAACGGACACAGAGAGAAGGTAAGACTGGTTCTCCAGCACATCTCAGTGAAGTGTCAAGAATCACCGAGGCTTCAGCCCGGTGAGTATGTCAAATCCTCCCAGCACTCTTAGTGGGAAGTGCTATTCTCTCCTCCACCACACACTCAGTTCTTATTTGTAGGTTGGGTTAGACACGCAAATTAACTTAATTTATAACAAGAATCCCTTAATCGTGTCGTAACCCAACATTTTATCTATCTATCCGCAACATTAATGTTGGGTTACGGTGCAATTTCTGATTGATTTGTTGAAAATCGACATTACCTGCTGCACCGTGAAGCCAACCTACAAAAACTAATGTTGGGTTACGGTGTAATTTTTAATTCCTTCGTTAAAATCATGATTATAAAAGCACCTAACCCAACCTACAAGAATTATCTCTCCTTACCTCTTTCCTCTGCGCCCTCCGCGTCTCTGCGGTTTTTTAATTCCGAATTGACGTTAGAGGTTGAGCCATTTCCTCCACCACACACTCGGTAAACTCTCGCTTCAAGGCATTAAATACCGGAGAAGCTGGTTGTTTTTGCAAGTTATCCGGTTTACTCCAGGTAAAAGGTGCTTCTTGGGCTGCTGATAACCACAACAAACGTTTGGCTCGCGTCATGGCAACATAAAATAAACGGTATTCTTCGGCTATTTTCAAATGCTTGGCTTGTTCCCATGCTGCAATTACATCCGGTAAGCTTTTTTCTCCATGCAATGCGGCGCGGATTTGAGCGCGGGCTACTTCTGATAAGGTAAAGTCACCCAGGAATTTTCTTTGTGGTGGTACCCAAAATTTACCTGGTATTAAGTTTTCGTGTAAAAAAGGTAAAAATACGTAATCCCAATCCAAACCTTTGGCTTTATGCATGGTGATGATTGTCAATTGATTACGTCTTGTATAACGGGCTTCTGAGTCTTCGGTGTCTACTGGTTCAAAGCGTTCGGAACTGACGATTTCGCTGAGTACTCCCAGCATTCTTGCCATGGAAATGTTACCGAAAATTTGCTGATTAATTCTTTCTGAAAGTTTATCTGCGGTGGCTAATTCTGCTTGTTGATATTCTAGTTTTAAAGCAATAAATGATATTAACTGATAAAGGGGTAATTCTAAACGAGCGTTGAGTAAATCTCGGCACAAATCACCGGCTTTTTTAACAGCTTCGGTTTGTAGTGGTGCTAGGGGAGAAGGATATAAAAATTCTTCGGGTAGGGAAGCTAAAGCATTTAAATCTTGGGGTTCAATTAATCTTCTTTTGACTAACACTCCTAATGCTGCTTTGAGAAAATCGGGAGAATGAGGGCGATCGCAAAATTGTAAAATTGCCAATATTTCTTCTGGTACATGGGAATGTCGGTCTTGTTCGCTGACATCATAAAGTAAAATATTATGCTGTTTACAAATTGGTTTGAGTGCTTGACTTAACCATGTTCCCTGACGGTTTTCTCTGACTAATATCGCTGCACTACCGTTATTTTCGTTGTCTTGAGGAAACAGTTCGATAATTCTTTTAGATAGTAATTCTACGGTGTGATGAATATCTCTAGGAGTATAAATCTCAACTCCTTTTCCTACTGCTGCGGGATTGGCATTCTTTTGCGGATCATTGTAGTCAACGGGAAGGATTCTTTGATTGCGGAAGGGGAGGGGAAGAGGATGGGAGGAGGATTGTTTTTGGTTTTTTTGGTAGAGACTGTTTACCCATTCGAGGGCAAAGTTTGCAGTTTCGATAATAATTCTACTACTGCGACCGGCTTGATTCATAGTCGCCAAAAGTCCTTGAGAATCGCATTCTTGGCAAAACTGACGAAAATAAATTGGATCGGCCGGAGTAAAAGTAGAATTAATCGCTTGATTTGGGTCGCCAACACGGATTAAATTAATTTTGGATTTTGAATTTTGGATTTTGGATTCTCTCCCCATCTCCCCATCCTCTTCCCCACTTGCTAATATCTCCAATAACTTTGTCTGAAGCGGGCTAGAATCCTGGGCTTCGTCTTCAAATACCGCGAAAACTTGCTTTTGCTCGATTTTTCTGGCGCTTTTGTCGTCCAATACTCGCAATGCAGCTAATATCATGTCATCGTAATCAATAAAATCGCGATCGCGCATCAAGTTCTGATATTGTTCGTATAATCCGGCGGCTATTTTCAAGACTTCATATGCATCGGTGCTTTGCTGACTTAATTGCTCTAAATCTTCGGGCAAGATTCCCGAACTTTTAGCTTCATGAATCGCAGTCGTTGCTAATTCTGGTAATACTTCTGTGCGTAAAACCGATTGACGACGCAATCTTTCCGTTTCTTCTCCGTCAAATTGCATACCTTCCATTAATTTGGCATACAGTCGAGGATTGTTGGCAATCCATTTCTCAACTGCGGTACGGATGAAGCGATGGCTTTGATTAGGAGTAATTAATGTTACGTAGTCTAACTCTAAACCGGATAATTGGGGATGACGGCTGGCAATATTTAACGCTAAACCGTGCAAGGTATATACCACAAAACCCGTTTGAGGTAAAGATAAATCTTCTCTGAGGTATTTACGGATTTTGGCTTTAATATTAGCAGCAGCCGAACGAGTGAAAGTGACAACTACTAATTGACGGCGAATTTGGGGACGTAAAGAGTTATGATTTTGGTATTGACGGGCGATCGCAATTGCCGCAGCAGCAGCCATACCTGTAGATTTACCGGCACCAGGAACCGCAGAAACCGCTAAGGGACCACTTTTCCAGTCAGCCATTTGTTGTTGTCCGCAACGTAAAGAATTGCGGATATTTGCAATTGCGGCTTCACGGGAAGATGTATGCAAAGTTGGCAGTTTTGGGACTGACAAAGGATTATCTGGCACTGGATAGATGTAATTAGTGTCTGACATATGCGAATTTAGATTGTAGATTTTATATATTCAAAAGCTAGGGGTGATATGTGGGTTGCAAGCAGCTATTGTTACATAAAAAATTATAAGTTTGGATGCAGGTTATTATCGCCTAGTTTATCAATAACAACATTATGGCAACCTGATTATTGGTTTGCTGAAAATGTATAAAAAGCACCTATCTTTTTAAAGCTCATAATCCTAAAATCCTTGCTAAATAAACTTTACAGTCTGCTTTTACTTCCTCAGAAAAAAACATTGAGGTTTATTTGTAGTCACAAATCATTTCCTCGATTCTTTCATAATTCAATGATGACAAATCATAAGTTTAATTTACATTATTTACATTATCTGGGTTTAACTTTTTTTATTGCCATCGCGATTATTTTGCGTTTTTGCAATTTGGAACTTAAGCCTTTGTGGATGGATGAAGTTATCACCGCTATCTTTAGTTTAGGTAAAAATTATAATTCTATTCCTTTGGATATAGTATTCCCTGTAGAAAGTTTACGAGATGTTTTTACCTATCAAACTGGGGTAAGTTGTAGTCAAATTGCTCAAAATATTGCTACTGATTCTACCCATCCACCGTTGTTTTTTTGCGGAATGTATGGACTTTTGGGGTGGATGAAACCTTTGGGAGATGATTGGGTGAGTAAATTGCGATCGCCATCTGTATGGTTTGGTGTAAGTTTAGTTGTGACAATGTATTTTCTTAATCGATTAGCTTTTTCCCGTAAAGCTGGATTAATGGGTGCTGCAATTGTCGCTGTTTCACCTTTCGCGGTTTATTTATCCCAAGAAGCACGACACTATACTTTACCCATGCTGACAATAAGTTTATCTTTGTTAGCACTGATACAAATTCAACGAGATATTTTTACATCTCCATCTCAGCAAATTAAAATTAAAGTTTGGGTTTGGCTGTCATGGACAATTATTAATATTTTCGGTATCTATATTCACTATTTTTGCATTATTGCCTTTATCGCTCAAGTTGCAACTTTAGTGTTACTGATTTTGAGAAAAGTGAAAATTCTCAAAATCCGAAAAGTTTTACTAACAGTAATTTTATCTAATAGTGTAGTTTTGATCAGCTTAATTCCTTGGTTTCGGGTAATGCAAAATCATTTAAATCGTTCCGAAACCAATTGGTTACCTACTCCCCAAAACATTGAACCGCTATATCAAACTTTGATTAATTGGATTATTATGGTAGTTATTTTACCAGTAGAAAAACAACCTTTACCAATAACAATTATTTCTGGTTTATTAATGTTATTCTTCGCGGGTTGGTTGGGATATAAAGTATTTCGAGGAATCAAACTTTTATTAAAAGAACCACAAACTCGTTTATCTACTTTAACTTTATTGAGTTTCACAACTTTCGTATTATTAGGAATCTTGGCGATTTCTTACATATTCGGTAAAGATATCACAGTCGCACCCCGTTATAATTTCATTTATTATCCCAGCTTCAGCGCTTTAATTGCAGCCGGTTTGATTTCTGAAAACAACAATAATCGGATTATTTTGTTTGCTGAAAATTCTCTAGAAAAACAAAATATTCTCAAATTTAGCACTCAAAAGTTATTCTTACCAATCGTTTTATTAACTAGCTTTATTAGCTGTCTATTCGTAGTATCTGATTTAGCTTTTCAAAAACCATATTTACCCCAACAAGTAGCGCAAAATATCTACCAAGAACCAACTGTTCCTGTAATGGCTGTAATGGCATATCGTAATTATCAAGATGTAGCTTTAGGTTTAAGTTTTGCTTTGGCTTTGGAAAGAGAAGTTAAAACTGTTCAAAATAGTAATATTCCTGAATCAAATTATCATAATTTTGCTTTCTTTAACCAATCTGCTGGATTAAAATCAGTTTTAAAAACCTTTCCCAATTACCCAGTCAAAATATTTCTCAACTTAATTTATGGATATTTGCACCCGGAAGAATCCGAAACGATTATCCCCAACAAAATCAATTTTCTCCATCATTATCTTGCAATATTGACACTAATCACCATTATCGCATCGGCATTCCTTATCAACTTTATCGCTGTCAAAAAAGCAACTAGGTTATTCCGCACAAAAAACTCTGCGTACCTCCGCGCTTTCCTTTGCGCTCCTCTGCGTTAAAAAAATATATAATTTTGGGCGTTGCTGATTTAATATATGGAAATGCTGAAGGCGTGATTTTAAAATTCTTGGGAGACGTGACATATCACGTCTCTAAATTTAAAATTCATACTTGGATTCAGCAACGCTTAATTTTGATATCAACAAACTTGATATACAATTACATCTCGCAATTCCCAGCAACTATTTGTATTCCTCAATACCAAAACCAAATATTTTCCGAAAACTGAATTGCAATTGTTCGCAAAAAATGTAAAGTTTTATTAAGAAGCGAGCGGATTTTTGAATTTACATCTGACAACCTAATGAAGCGGAAAATTCAGAATCATTGCAGGAGCAGCTGTGTTAGAGCAACACCCGATATATCCATCGTTTTTCTGTCACATATTAGCATTACGCATATGACACATTCTGAAGATTTAAACGAGCAGCTAAATCAATTAGCAACAGAAGTTTGTCAGCATCCGAATGGTAGCCTGAAACGACAGCGATTGTTAAATCAATTGATTTATCAAATGCAGCAGTCAGGAAAAATTTGGAAAGGTAGCGATATTCGGGAGCAATATTATGAAGATGGATTACAACAAACTTGGTTTTGGTTTTGCAAAAGTATTCATAAATATGATGCATCTCAAGCGAATGTAATTACTTGGTTTAACGTCCATTTAAAGTATAGACTTTTAGATATTCGTCAACAAATAGCTCAAGAAAATGAGACTAAAGTAACTAGCTTAGAATATCAAGAATCAAATCCGATAAATCCAATTGATAAGTTACCTGCACCTGACAAACCGCAACCAATTTTAGAAGAAACTCTAGAATGGATTGAAACCCAAGGTAGTGAATTACGTCGTCTTCACATTCGTTCATTTCCGCATATTAACTGTCAAGTATTGCTGAAACATAAATTACCTCCCGATGCAAAAACTTGGCGTGAATTAGCCGAACAATTCGGTAAAAGAGAAAGTACTCTCAATCATTTTTACAACCACAAATGTCTTCCTTGTTTGCTAGCTTTTGGCAGAGAACAAGGATATATAGATACGTAGCAAAAGTTATTTTAAGGTATTTACTGATGATGTCAACAGAACAGCTAATTATTTCTATTTCAATTACTGAATCCGAGCGAAATCAGGCAGATAAATTTGCTCAAGAACAATCTAATCCCGAAAAAGCCAAGCAAGTTTATCATAATACTTTAGCTGTATTAGTTACTAATAACTATTTACAAATGTTAGATGTAGCGACTTCGTTACAACAGAGTTATTGTTGGAATGCTGTTGCTCGATTAAGTACTAATATTGCGGACTTAAATTTACCAGAAAAGGGACATTTAGAATGTCGTTCAATATTAAAAGATAATGATAATTGTTACGTTCCTCAAGATGTATGGAATAACCGTATAGGTTATGTTGTAGTCCAGTTTGATGAAGATTACAAACAAGGAAATTTACTCGGATTTGTGCCGCAAATTAACAGCACTATGCTTAATCTTAACAAGTTACAATCTTTAGATAACTTATTTGAAATTCTACATTCTAATCAAACTGTAATCCAGTTAAATAAATGGTTAGAAAATGCTATTGATACAGGTTGGAGAAATATTCAAGAAATTATAGATAAACAAGCAATTAATCCTCTTTTTGTATTTGCGGATATTTCTCCTAAAATTACGAATATTGAAAAAATGGAAGATATAGTAGCACAATTATATTCCAGTCAAGATGAGATAGATAAAGTTGATTCCGATTCGGAAAAAGCTTTAATTCATCTATTAAAAAATACTCACAACGAAGAAATTCGCTGGAAAGCCGCAGAATTGCTTTGGGAAATAAACCCAAAAAACCCCGCAGGAGGAATCAGAAAAGCAATTGACTTGGGTATACACTTTAGTAAAAATGCTGTGGCTTTGATGGTGGCAATTTTGCCCAAACCAGATGAAAGCTTGGCAATTTTAATTAGAGTATATCCGGGAGGTGGTAAAATTCATCTTCCCCCAGGATTACAACTCAGCGGCTTAGATGCAGAGGGGAACTGTTTCTTTACAGTAGAATCTAGAAATAAAGATAACTACATTCAGTTTAAATTTACTGCCGAATTAGGTGATAAATTTAACATTCAGGTTACTTTAGATGATGCAAAAATTACCGAGAGATTTATTGTTTAGTTATTTAGTATTTGCCAATTTTTCTCCGTTCAAAGTAATGTTTTTATTTGTAGAGATGCAATATACTGTGTCTCTACATTTTTAATATTTTTTATTTTTAATACTTTTAATATTTTTAATATTTTTAACGCGAAGGGGCGCAAAGGTATACGCAAAGGGGCGCAAAGTTTTTATTTATATACGATGGGTTCAATATTGAGAATTGAAATAAAGGCAGTACATTTAATTATTCCCTCTTCCCTCTTCCCTTAAATTAACAAAAATCAAACTAGATTCCTATATTAAATATTTTCAATAATATTATTTAAAATGGAAACATTAGCATATATAATTTATTCTTAAGTATAATTACTGTTATAAATTAGACGAAATTTTCAGAAAAACTATTAGTAACCAAACGTCATGAGCAAGTTTGTTGTATTGAATATTTACGAAGGCAGTTTTGACCAAGGGTTTCGTGTAATGCTTGAAATTGGTGAAGATGGTCGAACATTCTTTAAACAAGAGATTACACTTGCTCCGGCACCTAATATTCCCCGATTATATCAAGATTGGCAAGACAAATACCGCGAGTTGGGTAAAACTAGACAAATTAATATTCCTGCGGCTCAAATTACTAATTGTTCTGTAATTGAAGATGAAAATGTTGCTAGAAATCGATTTGAAAATTATTTGATTCAGTGGTTTGCTCAACTTCCCTTCCGAGAATTACAAGTAAGAATAGAAGAAAAAACTTATCCACATGAATTAATAAGAGTAATCATAGATACTAATAATATTTATTTAAAAAAGCTTCCTTGGCATTTATGGAAATTATTTCACAACCGCCCTCAAGCCGAATTTGCTTTGAGTGCAGAGTATTCACCTCCTAGTGAACCTTTAAAACGTCCTATAAAAATTTTGGCAATTTTCGGGGGTAGTAAAGGATTAGATTTATCTTTAGATAGACAATTATTAATAAATTTACGCAAGCGGGGAGCGAAAGTTACTTTTTTAGAAAAACCTCAAATAAAACAACTGAGTCATAGTTTGTGGGAGCAACATTGGGATATTCTATTTTTTGCGGGACATAGTTCTTCTAGAGAGGAATGTAACAGCGGAGAAATTCAAATTAATGACAGTGAAAGTCTTTCATTAACTAGGTTGAGAAATGCCTTAAGAACTGCGGTTAAAAATGGTTTAAAATTAGCAATTTTTAATTCTTGTGATGGTTTGGGTTTAGCCGATGAATTGAGTGGTGTGAAAGTTCCGCAAATGATTGTAATGCGTGAACCTGTACCTGATGAGGTAGCAAGACAGTTTTTGCAATACTTTTTAGAAGATTTTTCCCAAGGACATTCTTTGTATTTAGCGGTAAGAAATGCACGTGAACGTCTGGAATGTATGGAAGATAAATTTCCTTGTGCTTCTTCGTTACCTGTGATTTGTCAAAACCCCGCTGCTCGTCCTTTAATTTGGGCTAAAAAATCAATTTCACTTCAGAAAATAGCAATTGTCACAGGAGTAGTATTCGGAGTTTTTTTAAGTTATTTAATTTCTTTAAATTTCCCTAAAACTGAAACTTTTAACGAAAATATTCCTCCACAAAAAAAAGCAGTAATAGCAGATTCGGGAGATACTTTAGAAAATATAGAAAATCGCTCTAGCTGGGGAGAAAAATTATTAATTAATTCCGATTCAAATGATGATAAAGATGCTGGAATCCAAGCTTTTAAAAATAAAAATTTTAATCAAGCTATTGAATATTTCCATAAATCTTTAGAGAAACAACCTAATGACCCAGAAACACTAATTTATCTGAATAATGCCGTTGCAAAACAGACTTCTAAAATTAATCTTCTTCCTGTTCCCAACAACTTAAAATCTGCTTTAAATGCTTGTTCTTTGCCAAATAATTCTGCTCAAATTTGGAAAATTGCTGCTCCTATTCCTATTAATGCCGATTCTCATATTGCACGAGATTTATTAAGAGGAATTGCACAAGCTCAAAATGAAATAAATTGTACAGGTGGAATTAATGGCAAACTATTACAGATAATGATAGTTGATGACGAAGATCATTTACCTGTAGTGGAAGAAGTTGCTAATAAATTAGTAAAAATTCCAAATATTTTAGGAATAGTTGGTCATTATTCTAGTACTTCAACTTTAGAAGCAGGCAAAATATACGACGGTAAAATAGTAGCCGTTTCTCCTACTAGTAATGCTTTCCGAAAGTCAACAATTAACCCAAATGGATTAGATTTTAGTAAATGGGTATTCCGCACACCTCCCAGCGGTGTTAAAAATTTAGTTGAGTATATGGTAGATAAAAAAGGTTATAAAAAAGCCGCCGTTGTTTACGTTCCTAGTCGTGCTTGGAGCAATTCTACCTATGAAGAATTTAAAAATTATTTGACATCAAAAGGTGGTGAAATTGTTTATAAATGCGAACTTAATGGTAACTTTATCGCAGAAAATTGTTTAGAAAATGCTATCAAAAAAGAAGCCGAGGTAATGTTGTTATTGCCTGAAATTAATCAAAATACCTTTTATAAAGCTCTACAAATTTTCGACGCTAATTATAACAATCCGAAGAAATTATTTTTATTCGGTGGAACTTCCATGTATAGCGATATCATTCGGAAAAAGGGAAAACCCGCAGAAAATATGGTTATTGGGATGTACTGGCATCGAAATGATCAGAACCCCAGTCAATTTGAAAGCGATGCTCTAGCACTTTGGAATGCCCAAATCAATGGACGTACCGCTATGTCATATGATGCGACTATGGTAATTGCTGAAGGTTTGCGACGCATGGGTAACAATCCAACTCGCGAAGGACTCAAACAGATTTTATCGGCAGAGAATTTCTCCGCAAAAGCGTAGCCGGAACAGTAGAATTTGAAAATGGCGATCGCCGTATCAAAGATAATCAAATCGGCGTACTAGTCCAAGTAAAATGCGACACTCAAATATTGCAGCCTAGTTGTGATTTTGTAAAAGACTGATAACTCGTATAAAAACCCGACTACTTGACTCACGAACTGATATTATCTCAACTCTGCTTTCCAATCTGGGAATAATAATATTATTCCCAGAAATATAGAGGTGCATAGATGTTTAAAGTAGCCGTTGGTCATAGTAATGACCCAGATTCCTATTCTGCCATTACAGAGGTATTAGAGCAATGTCAAATTACTTTAGCAGAAAATGTCCCTGCTGCTGGAATTCTTTTTGCTGCAATTGATTTCGAGCATTGTCTTCTATTACAAGAAATTAATCGAGCTTTCCCCGAGATTGAATTAATTGGTTGTACAACCGATGCTGAAATTTCTTCAGTATTGGAGTTTGAGCAAGATTCTGTTACCTTAATACTGTTTTGTTCCGATGAAATTGAAATTCATGCAGGTATCGGAAAAGGACTTTCTCAAGATTCAATTAAAGCAACAAAACAAGCGGTGGAACAAGCACAAGCTAAAAGCAACTTGAAATCCCATAAGCTGTGTTTAACAACTCCCGAAAGCCTCACAACAGATGGAACCTCGATTGTAGATGGTTTAAAATTAGCGTTAGGTGAAAATTTTCCCATCTTGGGTGGATTAGCTGGTGATCAGTTGAGATTAAGTCAAACCTATCAATTTTTTAATCAGGAAGTTTTGAGTGATTCGATCCCAATTTTACTGTTTTCAGGAAAATTATTGTTTTCCCACGGTGTCGCAAATGGTTGGCATCCTATTAGTAGAAAAGCTGTAATTACCAAAGCCGATAAAGATATTATTTACGAAATAGATCATCAACCTGCTTTAGATTTTTACGATGATTATTTGGGTGGACTTCTACCTTCACCTGAGTATCCTTTAGCAGTTTTAGATTCCCAAGCTAATGATTTTTATACACGAGTAGTTCACGTCAAGAACCGCGAAATTAAAAATATTAATTGTTTGGCACGTATCCCCGAAAAATCTATAGTACAAATAGCTCAAGCAAGTCGTCAAGAAATCTTAATCGCTGCTAAAACTTCTATTCAGAAAGCTTTGAAAACCTATCCTGGAACTGAACCACAAGCTGTTTTATTATTTTCTTGTGCTGCTCGTCGTCAACTGCTGGGTACCTCTACAAATCTTGAGTATCAATTAGCTAAAACCATCCTTAATCAAGCTTTACCTTGTTGTGGATTTTATACTTATGGTGAGATTTCACCTTTGGAAATTGCTACATCTAGCCAATTGCATCATGAGACTTTTGTGACATTACTTCTAGGAGTAGAGTAACCAATGATGGAAATACAAGAATACGAGCAAAAAATCAAGGAGTTGGAAAAATTCAATCGAATTTTACAAAAGAAATTAGAACGTTCCGAAGCTAATCGAATTGCCTTAGAAGAAAGCAATGATAAAAAAGAATTTCTACTGAAAAAAGTCATAGCAGAATTAGAAGAATCCAAACAAATTCTAGAGCAGCGGACTCAAGATTTAGAGCAAGCTTTGCAAAATTTACAACTAACGCAAATGCAGTTAGTCGAATCGGAAAAAATGTCTGCTTTAGGAGTAATGGTTGCTGGTGTTGCCCATGAAATCAACAACCCTGTAAGCTTTATTTATGGTAACCTGATTCATCTTGAAGCCTACGTCAAAAATTTGTTCCACTTATTGGGATGCTATCAAAAATGTTGTTCAAATCCTATTCCTGAATTGCAAGCAGAAATAGAAACAATTGAACTTGATTTTATTAAAGAAGATTTTCCAAAACTACTTAATTCTATGACAGTTGGAGCCGAACGCATTAATAAAATTGTTTTATCTTTACGTAATTTTTCCCATTTGGACGAATCAGAAATCAAAGATGTTGACATTCACGATGGCTTGGATAACACTTTAATGATTTTACAAAGTAGACTCATAGAAAAATCAAATCATCCAGAAATTAAAATCATTAAAAAGTACGATAATCTTCCTTTTGTAGAATGCTGCGCGAGACAATTAAATCAAGTATTTATCAATATTATTCTTAATGCTATTGACGCTTTGGAAAAATCATTAAATCCCCAAATCAAAATTACTACCGAAAGTCAACAAAACTCAGTTTTAATCAGAATTGCTGACAATGGAATGGGAATAACTCAACAAGTGCAACAAAAAATATTTAATCCCTTTTTTACAACTAAACCTGTTGGCAAAGGAACAGGTTTAGGATTATCTACAAGTTATCAAATTGTTGTGAATAAACATGGGGGCAAATTGGAATGTAATTCAACCCCTGGTTTGGGTACGGAATTTTTAATTACCCTTCCGCAAAAGTTTGGGAGATAACCGGAGTTAGGAGTAAGAAGTTAGGAGTTAGGAGTTAGGAGTTATGAGTTATGAGTTAGGAGTTATGAGTTAGGAGTTATGAGTTAGGAGTTATGAGTTAGGACTTTGATTTTAACCTCTAACCTTTAACCTCTAACCTTTAACCTTTAACCTCTAACCTACTCCCTACTCATCAATTTGCCAAGAATCTTTGGTAAATTCTTCATCCAAAATTCTCTTCGGCTTGACGATGACAATTACTCTCCCTAATAAGTCTACTTCTGGTTCAGTTTCAAACCACTGAAAATCTAATTCTCCAGAATTTTCTACTACAAAATAACTACCAGAATCCCATTTCCTTTGAGAACGATCTATGGCTACCATTACTGGTTGTGGAGTACTTTGGTCTTGATTAGGAAATCTGTCGCTGTTACACAATATTACCACTGGATCTTGGGCAGCTAACACCACTTGCCAACCTGGTAAAGGTACCCAGGCACCCTCACCTGCAAATTTCACCATATTAAATGGTCCATTTTCTTCCACTATCGGAACCGCTTGCAAATCGCTCGGTGTCAATGGTAACTCACCCACCACCGGAACTACACGAGACATTTCCGCATCAGATTCCAGACGGTAAAAGGGTAACAGCGGTGCGGGACGTTGGGGAACAACCGTAAAATCAGTTAATAAATGTTCTATTTTTTACGTGCTGCCTCAGTATGAGCAAATTTTAAACCTTTAGCAATAAAACGCGATCGCAATTGTAAATCTGATTTTTGTCTGGCTTGTTTCCAAGTTTGATAAGCCACCGCATCTCCGGGATGTGCAGAAAACCCTTCGGGTAAATGACGCAAACGGGAAAAATCTTTGATTGCTCTAGCGACTTCTTTAACTTCATCTGCATCAACTTTATGCTCAAAGGTAAGCTCAGCAGCACTTGCACGTTCTTCTTCAGTGAGCAAACGCAACTCATACAAGATATCGCTTCCTCGTTGGGAATAATATGATTGTACTTCCTGCGGCGCACCACCTTTTTTCAAAGAATTATAAACTTGAGAGCCAACAATAATTTGATTCTGCTGAATGGGTTCAAAACCAGTAGCTTCAAAAATGTCTTGAGGATTGTAACCGACTTTTTGCAAATAAGCACAACCTTGTCCCCATTCCACCCAGTTTCCTTCTTTTTGTCTGAGTTTTTGTAGTAATTCTTGGACTAGTTCCGGATCTGGTTGATTTTCAGTATTTTGAATTGGGGATGGGAAATCTGTCATAACTGGGGATAGGAAAATTCACGGTAGTAAACACAATTTTATGATCTAACGGCGTAACTAAACAAAACTCATGACTGTAAATTTTCTCGCGCAAGTAAAAAAAATCAACTTCAATCTTGGGGTGAATACTCTACCACTAGTTAAAATTATGAGTTATCAAAGAATCATTCAGTATTGAGTACTAATTTTAACTGATTGTTTTTTCGGATAATGTTGCTCGACTTTAATTAGAAAATAGTCCTCTTAGAACAGTAAGCATTACACTGTCAACTGTCCACTGTCAACATAGATTTGTATCAAATATAAAAAAGCACCTATGATGATGTGAAGGAATACGTATAATGAAAAATCTTCCAAACGAACTAAATAATATCCAGAGTAAATTAATGACTTCAGAAAGACGTAAAAAACAAAAAATCTTAGTGGTAGACGACGAACCTGATAATCTGGATTTGTTGTACCGAACTTTTCGTCGTGACTTTCAAGTGTTGAAAGCAGATAGCGGTACTAGTGCTTTAAGAGTATTAGCTGAGGAAGGAGAAGTTGCTGTAATTATCTCTGACCAAAGAATGCCAGAAATGAAGGGAACTGAATTTCTTAGCAAAACTTTACCTCAATTTCCCGATACAGTACGCATCATTTTGACTGGTTTTACCGATATTGAAGACCTTGTAGACGCGATTAACGCTGGACAAGTTTACAGATATATTACCAAGCCTTGGGACCCCGAAGAACTCAAAGGAGTTGTACAACGGGCTGCTGAAACCTACGATTTGCTTAAACAGCGTACTGAAGAATTACGTCGCGCCAATTCCCAAATGGCGTTATTAACTTCATCGGTACAGATTAGCCAAACTGTTTCCAGTGTAGAGGAAAGTTTAGCACCAATTGCCGCAATCTATGGAGAAACTTTTGCTGCTGATGGTTGTATTCTGCAATTAGTAGAAAATAACAATTTAACTTCTATTAATGGTACTTTTAGTCAAGACGGAATATTACACAACTGGTTGGATCAAGACCCTTTAATCAAGGAAACTATTGCAACTAAGAAAATGAAAGTTTGCGTAAATATACTTGCATCTGAGCAACTCAAAGACCTAGCTCATTATTCAGATACAGATACACAAGCACATTTGACTATCCCCGTCATTCACGCAAATCAAGTTACCGCAGTACTATCGTTACAGTGGAAAAAACCTTGTACTCTACAAGAAGATGAATTAAAATTGATTCACCTTTCCGGACAAGTGTTAGCACTTATACTTAATTGCGCCCATTACAGTTAACAGTGAGCAAACAGTTAACTCGAAGAGAATGTAAACCTCTTTCCTTATCGGAGAGAGGGTTTGAAATTTTTCAAATAACTGATAATTAATAACTGATAACTGATAACTGATAACTGATAACTGATATGTCTGAAATTCGCTCCATTTTTAACCGCATTGCACCTGTTTACGATCAATTAAATGATTGGTTGAGTTTCGGACAACATCGGATATGGAAGGAAATGACGGTTAAATGGAGCGCAGCCAAGACGGGAGACACCTGTCTGGATTTGTGTTGCGGTAGCGGTGATTTAGCTTTCCGCATCGCTCGTAGAGTCGGAAAAAGTGGCAAGGTAGAGGCTGTAGACTTTTCTCCAGAGTTATTAGAAGTAGCTAAACAACGTCAGAAAGAATATTATCCGATTCCTTCTATTACTTGGATCGAAGCTGATGTCCTAGAATTACCTTTTGATGATAATCAATTTAACGCCGCTACAATGGGTTATGGATTAAGAAATGTTACAGATATTCCTCATTGTTTGAGCGAATTACATCGAGTTTTACAACCAAAAGCGAAAGCTGCAATATTAGACTTTCATCGTCCCGAAAATCCTGTAATGCGTAACTTTCAGCAATGGTATTTAGATCATCTCGTAGTTCCCGCAGCCAGTCAAATGGGTTTAAAGGAAGAATATGCTTATATTAATCCCAGTTTAGAACGCTTCCCATCAGGTAAAGAGCAAATTAAGATAGCTAATCAAGTTGGTTTCGCTTCTGCGGTACACTATCCCATTGCAAACGGTATGATGGGAGTGCTAGTACTAACAAAAAGTTAGGAGTTAAGAGTGAAGAGTTAGGAGTTAGGAGCTTTTAGTAGTGAAAAAGTGGGAATTTTCAACTTATTAAATATATAATTCGCTCTTTCTTGGATAAATTATTTTAACAAATTACAAATTTGATTTTTATCAAATTTTAATTAAATAATCATGCGAGAAATTCCCTAATTATTCAATTCAATGACTCTTTTGATTAACTCCCAACTCCCAACTCCTAACTCCTAACTCCTAACTCCCAACTCCTAATTCCTAATTCCTATCGTGGATTTATCTAATCTCTGGTTATATATTACCCCCCCCGTAGCAGGTGCAATTATCGGCTATTTCACGAATGATTTAGCGATAAAAATGTTATTTCGTCCTTACCGAGCAATTTATATCGGTGGGAAAAGACTTCCATTTACACCTGGATTAATACCTCGTAATCAAGAGCGTTTAGCTAAGAATGTTTCTAAAACCATAATGCAGTCGCTGCTGACACCAGAAGAATTGCAAAAATTGGCACGACGCTTGTTAGAAAGAGAACGAGTAGAGTCAGGAATTCTCTGGTTGCTGCAAATGGCTATCAATCAAATTAAAGATGATAGAGAGCAGAAAACGACTAAAATCCTTGCAGGAATTCTCAAAGATTTACTCGGAGAATCATTACCTCGTCTACTCAAAGTTTTAGCCAGACGGGAAGATTTTTTAGAAGCACAAATAGATCAGATATTCGACCAAATATTATTAGAATTCCAACTTAGTGAGGTTCAAGCTTATCGTTTAGCTGATTGGTTATTGCAAGTAGTTTTACCAGCAGATACTATTCGTTTAGCCATAATTGATTTTCTCACAGACCGTACAATTCAAACTATCGATGAAAGTTTTCGCGAAAGAACTAGCGGTACATACTGGGTAGTAGCAAACCTCTTCGGTTTACGCAACAGCTTAACTCGTTTACGTACCTATTGCTTGGACGAAAAAGACGCAACCAATGCTAGAATCACAGAATTAACTCAAGATTTACAAGTTCGCGATCGCATTCGTAAAATTGTGCAAAATGTCTCGTTACAAAATTTACCGATGGGTACAGTTCGTCAATTGCGAAAAACCACGGGAGACAGCGTTCGTCATTATATCCAAACGCGGGGTGGTGAGTTACTAGAAGGTTTTAGTAAATCTTTAGATTGGGAAAAAATTGCAAGTTTACTGTTAAATCGTTTGAGTAATTCCCAAGTAATGAATTCATCTTTAGAAGTAGTTAGTAAAGAATTAGCATTACTTTTAGAACGTTATTTGGAAAAAGATTTAGAAAATCTTGTTGCTCAAACAATTCCCATTTTATCAATCGATCAAGTAATTATCGATAGAATCAAATCAACATCACCCGCTGATTTAGAAAATGCTATCGAAGGAATCGTGAAAAATGAGTTACAAGCTATTGTCAGTTTAGGTGGTGTTTTAGGTTTATTGGTCGGTTCATTTCAAACAATACTATTATTATTTAATCGATAATTTGTCAGTTAACAGTTAACAATCAACAGTTGTTCAAGAAAAAATGCTTGAGTATATGGTTGCGGGTGTTAAATTAGGCTGGCTTTTTAACCGTAAAAATCGTCGAGTAGAAATCTATCGTCAAGGGCAAGCAGTAGAAGTATTGGATTCTCCTACAAGTTTATCCGGAGAAGATGTATTACCGGGATTTGTTTTGGATTTATCAATTGTATGGGACTGATATCAGCTTTGGCTAATTACTTACTATAGTCTTAAGATATGAGTCATTTTCTATTACCAATTATCAGTTATCAGTTATCAGTTATCAGTTATCAATTACCAATTACCCATTACCAATTACCTAATAAATATCGAAAGATTTGTTTTTTATTCAACTTTATTTTCCGCTATCCAACGATTACCAACTTTATCAAATTGTTCGATTCGTGAATTATTACGATTAATTCGGAAACGCTCGAATATCAGTTTGGGATTGGAAACACTAGGACATCCTGAACCGTGTTTTTCATGAACAATAAAATCGAAAAATGATCCATTAGAATTAACTGTGACAAAAGAAAGACAATTCATCTGGACATTACGATATTGACTATCATTTAATATTCGTGCAGCAACAGTTTGTAAAGCTGTATTTTTATCCAATAATCGAGATTGCGCTGTGGCAGGAATTTCTGTCGAAAATAGAAAAGGTAAAATGAAGCCTAATGTTAATTTACGATTCATACTGATTTAATATTCTCTTAAAAAATCGGATAAATTTGGTATTTTAACTGATACCATATTCACTCTAATTAAACAAGCTTTACTAAAAATTCATATTTAGGACGATTATATTAAATTTTGATGAATTAAATATTTCTTAGTTTCCACTCAAAGGTTTAACCTTCATAATTCATAGTTAAGGTTTAGTATCGCTCTTCGTAATTTATACAAACCTTGATTTGTGTTTCTTATTAACTTGAACAAATATGAAAAAATGGAAAATATTCGTTTAAAACCTACAGTTGATAACGACCTTGATTTTGTAATGCAAGCAGAACAAAATCAAGAAAATCGTTCTTTTGTGAATCCATGGACAAAACAACAGCACCGTGAATCTTTATCAAATAGTAATATAGCTCACTTTATTATTGAACAAACGACAGATAATTCTCCTGTGGGATACGCGATATTAGCAGACTTAATGAACTTTTATCAAAGCATAGAATTGCGACGAATTGTAATTACAGATAAAGGAAAAGGATACGGTAGAGCAACTTTGAAATTAATCAAAAAGCTGTCTTTTGAAGAGTTATCAGCACATCGTTTGTGGCTGGATGTAAAAGAAAATAATTTCCGTGCTAAAAGGCTTTATGAATCAGAAGGTTTTACTGTAGAAGGTTGTTTGCGTGAATGTCTCAACATTTCAAATACATGGGAATCTTTGGTTATTATGTCCATGTTAAATATAGAATATTTTAATGCTTAGTATTTATAATTTTACTGAAAATGACACAAAACAACTTTGGTAGACGTGAATTGCTTATCGCTAGCTTGACAGCAGGATTTGCAATGGCGGTAGAGCCGATTTATGCTCAAGTTATCAACACAAAAACAAGAGGATTAGTTGCGGGTGAAGTGAAAATTCCCGTTGCTGACGGAGTAATCCCCGCTTATCGTGCTATGCCAAGGTTAGGTGGTAAATTTCCAGTAGTGTTGGTAGTGCAAGAAATATTCGGTGTACATGAATATATTCAAGACGTTTGTCGGCGTTTTGCTCAGCTCGGATATATGGCAATCGCACCTCAGTTGTTTGCGCGTTATGGTGATGTTTCTAAATTAAATGATACTCAGGAAATTATCAGTAAGGTTGTTTCCAAAGTTCCCGATACACAAGTACTTTCAGATTTAGATGCAACGGTAATTTGGGCTAAAAATTCTGGAAAAGCCGATGTAGATAAACTTGGCATAACAGGTTTTTGTTGGGGTGGTAGAATCGTTTGGTTGTACGCAGCACACAGCCCGCAATTAAAAGCAGGTGTAGCTTGGTATGGAAGATTAACGGGTGATAGTAATCCCTTACAACCACAGTATCCCATAGATATCGCACCCTTACTTAAAGCACCAGTACTAGGACTTTACGCTGGTGAAGACAAAAATATTCCCGTTAGTGATGTGGAAAAAATGAGAGCAGCTTTGAAAAACACTAAAACAGCAACTTTGATCAAAGTTTATCCTAAAGTAGCCCACGGATTTCATGCCGATTATCGTCCCAGCTACAATGAAGCAGCAGCGAAAGACGGTTGGATGTTATTACAAAATTGGTTTAAAAAATATGGTGTTGCGTAACAATTATTAGAGGATTTTTGTAAAGTTAACAATTAATTAGTTTACAATTATAAAACTGGCAATTTTATTTTAACGATAAAGCACGGAATTTGAGAATTAATAATATTTTTGCAACGCAGAGTAGCGCAAAGGTAAGCGCAAAGTAACGCGGAGTTTTGGAGTTATTTATTGAGTAAGAAAGATGAATTTTTCACAACAACCAAATTTACATTTAACACGTCGTAAATTCTTACAAATTTCTGGTTTATCAAGTATCAGTTTACTTTTAGGTGGCTGCGGTACTCCGATTTTTGAAGATTTAGTAGGTACGCTTTCAGAACCGCTCAATCAAAAATTTCAAACTTTATTATTAAAACCTCAAACCCTGGTACCGGAATTTTTTCCTAATGAAATTGAATCAGAAAAATTGATAGTTAATACATATCGATTTACCCCAGCTATTAACCAAGAAAAATATCGTTTAATTATTGATGGTGAGGTGGAAAATCCTCTCAGTTTGAGTATGGAAGATATTAAAAGTTTCCCCTTAACTTCTATGATTATTCGTCATGTATGTGTAGAAGGATGGGCTGCAATTGTTCAATGGGGTGGCATTTCTTTGCGGGAACTTGTGGCTTTAGCACAACCCAAAAACAGCGTTAAATATGCTTATTTTCAATCTGCCGATGGTTATTATTCAAGTTGGGATATTGCTTCTACTTTGCACCCTCAAACTTTATTAGCGTATCAGAAAAATGGCGCTTCTTTACCTGTTGAAAATGGCGCTCCTTTACGTTTAGCTTCGCCAATTAAACTTGGTTACAAACAAAGTAAATGGGTTACTAGAGTTACTTTAGTTAGTCGTTTATCGCGATATCAAGGCTATTGGGAAGACCAAGGTTATGAATGGTTTGCTGGATTGTAAAATTTGCCATTTTTCTAATGTTATTAATTGTTTTTTGAGACTTTTTGCAGATTATTTTTCCTAACTGAACTGTATTGTGTTGTATCTGAATAAATTTTCATGCAAAGTGCTATTTCTTATATTCAAATAAGCAACAATAGTGTTTTTACTGATACAAATTCCAGGTTAGCGATTGTAAAACTGTATATAGTTATGTACTACGCAATAGCTTTGGGATTAATATCATGTCCGGTTAAACACTTGTAATAAAGTTGCTTCGGGAACAGTCAACAATTACCAATTACCCATTACCAATTACCAATTACCAATTACCCATTACCAATTACCAATTACCAATTAATTTTTACAATCAGAGGTTAGCAATGACTAAGATTTTAGTAATCGAAGATGAAGAATCAGTACGGGAAAATATTTTAGATTTGTTAGAAGCAGAAGATTTTCAGGTTGTTGCTGCTCCTAACGGTAGATTAGGAGTTGATTTAGCACTGAGTGAGTCGCCAGATTTGATTTTGTGTGATTTAATGATGCCGGAAATCAATGGTTTTGCTGTTTTAGCCCTATTGCGCGAAAAATTTAGCACTTCTGCTGTACCTTTTATCTTTCTAACTGCACGCTCCGCAAAAGTAGATGTTCGTCAAGGCATGGAATTAGGTGCTGATGATTATTTAACTAAACCATTTACCCGTGCAGAATTGTTAACTGCAATTTCTGTGAGGTTACAACGACAAGCAGCAATTCTCAAAAATCCACCTTCTCATGCAGAAGTTAAAGCACACCCTAAAGAAATGCGAATTATTGAAAATGCTTTACGTCGCACTATCGAAGAAGGGAAATTTCGCGAATTTCAAATGTACTATCAACCCATCGTCGATATTAAATCTGGTGAGATGATTGCAGTGGAAAGTCTCATACGTTGGTGGAGTCATAAATTAGGTTTAGTTTCCCCTGCGGAGTTGATTCCATTAGCAGAATCTACGGGTTTAATTATACCTTTAAGTGATTGGATTTTAGAAACTGTTTGTAAACAAACACGCACTTGGTTAGATAATGGTTTAGATGTTTTACCAAGCTGCGTTAACATCTCCACAAGTCAATTTATTCAAGCCAATTTTGTTGAGAAAGTTACAAATATACTATCAAATTATAATTTAGCACCCCATTATTTAGAATTAGAATTTACTGAAACTACAATTATGCAAGATATAAATAAAACTATTGATATCTTGCAACAATTAAAATCATTAGGTGTCAAAATTACAATGGATGATTTTGGTACTGGTAATTCTTCTTTAATTTATTTGAAGAAAATCCCAATACATACTATCAAAATCGACAAATATTTTATATATAATCTCTCTCAAGATTGTCAAAAATTAGCAATTACTAAAGCTTTAATTCAAATGGGGCAAAATCTCAATTTGAAGGTTATTGCCAAAGGAGTAGAAACCGTTAGCGAACTCAATATTTTGCGCGAACTCAGATGCTATGCTATGCAGGGTTATTTGTTCAGTCAACCTTTGTCAAGTTTTGATTTTGAACAAATGTTGGTAAGTAAGCAAGGTTTGCATATTTAGGGAATAGGGAATAGGGAATAGGGAATAGGTAAATCCTCATAATCACGACTACAGAAGTCGGGTTTTTAAGATAAATATCTGTAACACACGACAATGATTATAAAAACCCGACTTCTTACTTGCTGTGAAACACAGAAGTTGGGTTTTTAAGATAAATATCTGTAACACACGACAATGATTATAAAACCGACTTCTTACTTGCTGTGAAAACACAGAAGTCGGGTTTTTAAGATAAATATCTGTAACATACGACAATGATTATAAAAACCCGACTTCTTACCTACACAATGTAGAGACGCAAGGGTATCGCGTCTCTACAAGCGTTTCGATTGAGAGATATTTAATTTCCTCTTCTATGTCTAATAATATAAAAATCCCCTAGTATCGCTACTAGGGGTGTTATCCGAATATTACACTAAATTAAATTTTGGTATAAAATTCATCCAACATTCATCAATTCTAATGCGGATTTTTCGGATTTAACTACTCTGACTTTTCCGTCGTCGTCAACGTCTACAACCGCTGTATCACCTTGGACAATTTGACCGGAGAGCATTGCTTCTGCTAATGAATCCTCTAAAAGATTCATAATTGCTCTACGTAATGGTCTTGCACCATAGCTGGGATTATACCCTTCCTGTACTACTAAATCTTTGAAGCTTTCGCTGATTTGTAAGCTGATTTCTTTTTCAGCTAAACGCTTAGTAACTTCTTTGAGCAAGATTTCGGCGATTTCTTTGATTTCTTCTTTCTTGAGTTGAGTAAAGACGATAATCTCATCGAGACGGTTAAGAAACTCTGGACGGAAGTAGTTTTTGAGTTCTTCATTAACCAGCATTTTGATGCGGTTGTAATTAGCTTCTGCTTCGTTTTCCAAATCGAAGCCCAAACCACCACCACCTTTTTCAATTACTCGCGAACCAATATTGGAAGTTAAGATAATCAAAGTATTCTTGAAGTCTACTTTCCTACCTTTAGCATCGGTAAGATGACCATCATCCAACATTTGCAGCAGCATATTGAATATATCAGGGTGCGCTTTCTCGATTTCGTCGAAAAGTATTACTGAATAAGGTTTGCGTCGCACCGCTTCGGTTAATTGCCCGCCTTCATCGTAGCCGACAAAACCCGGAGGTGAACCAATCAGCTTGCTGACGGTGTGACGTTCCATGTATTCGGACATATCCAAACGAATCATCGATTCTTCGGAACCGAAGAAGTAGGAAGCCAAGGATTTCGCTAATTCTGTTTTACCAACTCCTGTAGGACCTGAGAAAATAAAGCTCGCAATCGGACGATTCGGATTTTTCAAGCCAACACGAGCGCGGCGAATTGCTTTGGCAACTGCACTGACTGCTTGCTCTTGTCCAATTAATCTTTGGTGCAACGTATCTTCTAAATGCAGCAACACCTCAGATTCGGATTCGGTAAGCTTATTAACGGGTACACCAGTCCAAGAAGAAACGATTTGAGCAATATCTTCTTCGTTGACTACAGGTCTATTGACAGATTCCCCTGCTTGTGCTTCTTGTAATTGTGCTTCTAGCTCCAACTCTTTGTCGCGCAGTTCGGCGGCTCTGTCAAAATCTTGTAATTTAACCGCTTCGTTTTTCTGCTTAGCAGCCGCAACAATTTGACGTTTCAAATCCCGATTCTCTGAAATCATCGAGTTACGCAAACGCACGCGAGAGCCAGCTTCATCAACTAAGTCGATCGCTTTATCCGGTAAAAAGCGGTCTGAGATGTAGCGATCGCTAAGCTCAGCGGCTGCAACCAATGCATCATCGGATATCGTTAAGTTATGATGCTGCTCGTAAGCACCGCGCAAGCCCTGTAAAATCTCAACGGTTTCTTGTACCGAAGGCTCACCAATTTTAATCGGTTGGAAACGGCGTTCTAAAGCAGCATCACGCTCAATGTGTTTGCGGTATTCATCGAGTGTGGTGGCTCCAATACATTGAAGTTCACCTCTGGCTAATGCTGGTTTGAGAATATTGGCGGCATCCATACCACCTTCCATTCCACCCGCACCCACTAAAGTGTGAATTTCATCAATCACAATAATGATATTTCCTGCCGAGCGGATTTCCTGGATGATTTTCTTAATTCGTTCTTCAAAATCACCACGGAAACGAGTACCCGCGACTATCGAACCCATATCAAGACTGATAACTTGCTTGTCTTGCAAGACATCGGGTACATCCTGATTGAAAATTCGCTGCGCTAAACCTTCGGCGATCGCAGTTTTTCCAACTCCAGGTTCGCCAATTAACACGGGGTTATTTTTAGTACGTCGTCCCAGAACTTGAACGGTACGCTCGATTTCTTTTTCGCGACCAACTACAGGGTCTAATTTGCCTTCAGCAGCTAATTTAGTCAGATTTCTACCAAATTCTTCTAAAGTTGTCGATTGATTGCGTCTGGTACTACCACCACCCATACCAGCCCCAACAGATGCTACTTCACCCAAACGGCGAATCACAGCAGTACGAAGTTGCTTGAGATCGACATCTAAATTTTGTAGTACTTTAGCAGCAACACCTTCTCCAGCTTCAGTTAAGCCTAAAAGTAAGTGTTCCGTACCAATATAATTGTGTCCTAGGGAACGAGCTTCCTTAAAAGACTGCTCAAATAGAGTTTTAACTTTAGGAGTAAAAGGAATTTCCGGTGGAACAAAACCAGAACCTCTACCAATAATTTTTTCAACTTCGCGGCGTGCATCTCGAAGAGTCACACCCATATCCGTCAGCACCTTGGCAGCAACACCCGTTTCTTCTCCCAGCAATCCCAAGAGAATTTGTTCCGTGCCTACAAAATTGTGTCCCAGGCGACGTGCCTCCTCCTGGGCGAGCATTACTACTTTAATTGCTTCGGAAGTAAAGTGTTCAAACATAATGGGTTCTTGCTCCCTCGCTGAACGGTTAACAGTGAAATTAAATTCACTTTTTTCTGAACATTTGTCTACTTTTCTTAAGGATAATGTATCTTTATTTCAGATACAGTGGCAGTGGGGAGAGCCGTAAGCTGTAGGGTGTAGTTGCCGTCCGTTATTCCAGTTAGGAGTTAGGAGTTAGGAGTTAGGAGTTAGGAGTTAGGAGTTATGGAATTTTGGATTTTGGATTAAAAATCTACCCCATTACCAATTACCCATTACCAATTACCCATTACCCATTCAAATTCCCACTGCTCGATCAAATCTCAACATTTCCAAACTGCGATCGCCATATATTGATTCTATCTGCTGATGACAGCATTCGATGGCAAAGTCGTTTAATTCTTCGGATTCAATCCCAAATAAGTCTTTAAATACTTCTGGCTCTACACGACAAAAACGCGGACGTTCACCATAAATACTGCATTCTCGCTGACTATGGTCGTAGTTTATGCACCATCCATCTTCCCCTACCATACTGAGATATTCTGCTAATTCTTGCGATGATAAATATTCTTCTAAATCAGGACGTTCTGCTGGCTCAAGATAGCAGCAGGCTCCACATTGCTTTACACATTGCCAAGTTGCCATTGTTTTCTTTGCTTCAATAATAAGTAACAAATATTACGAGATTCCGATTACCAGTTATCTGCGATGCTTTCTCTGCTTGTCTCAATTATCAAACACTCTAGGTTCTTAAAATTAATTTCATTTTTTGAGTTTTTTTATGTATTTTTCTATAATTTTGTTAAGTAAATTAAATTTGAGCGGTAATTGCCGGATATGATCTATATCCAGGAAGATAATTTTATGCGGATTCATTTTTTCATTTTTTAAGACAACTAGGAGAAATTAATGGAAGCTTTAGCCAACGTCAATTGGGAAGTTATTTTTCAGCTAACCTCTGTAGCATTAATCATGTTAGCTGGACCTGCGGTAATTTTTGTATTAGCATTTCGCGGTGGCGATATGTAATGCTTTGTACTGAGTTAGGAGCTATCAATATAACTCCTAACTTTAGGATTATTAAGATGTAGTTATTTTTCAAGCGCCTGGGAAATCGGCAATTAAACTACACCCTCACTGATATATAGATTATTTATTTATAATTACAATTTATCCAGTCAATTAAAGGTCTTAAAGTTCCGGGTATCAAACTCTCGCCGACAGTGACTGAATGTTGTTTATTTTGATCTTCTACCGTTATTGTATATTGAAAGCGATCGCGATGGGTAGAATCAGCGATTATAGATGTAGGTAAATTAAAGAAATTTGCACATTCTAATAATATGGGTAATTGCTCGGCTTGATTTTGGGGTATTTTCGTCGTATCAATCGTTATTACTTTACCTATTCCAGTAAAACCACCGCTACGCTCTAGGGATATTAACATTTTGATTGGGCATTGGGCAGTTGACAGTGGACAGTTGACAGTGGACAGTTGACAGTTGACAGTGGGCAGTTGACAGTGGGCAGTGGACAGTTGACAGTGGGCAGTGGACAGTG
>JAAUSO010000312.1 GCA_012033205.1 Richelia sp. SL_2_1
AATAATTATAGTAAATTTCAGTTGAGTTCAATACAGTAAAACCTCACCCCCTTCCCCTCTCCTTGCTAAGGAGAGGGGTGCCCGGAGGGTGGGGTGAGGTAAAATTTGTATTGCATCCAAGTGAAAACCGCTATATTTGGTGAAAATCTCCCATTATAGACTTTGATTACTGATAACTGTTAACTGTTCACTGATTTAAGAAAATGATGATTCGGCTGTTGTTAGCAGATGATCAACCTTTATTTCGGCAAGGATTAGCATCTTTGCTTTCCTTAGAAGAAGATATAGAAATTGTCGGACAAGCAAACCACGGCAATGAAGCTATTTCTCTTACCGAACAATTACAACCCGATGTAATTCTCATGGATGTGCGGATGCCGATTTGCGATGGAGTAGCCGCAACCCGCGAAATTCACCAAAAGTTCCCTTGGATTAAAATTTTAGTACTAACGACCTTTGATGAAGATGAATATATTTGGCAATCTTTACAAGCTGGAGCCTTGGGCTATCTGCTCAAAAATACTCCCGCACCCCAACTAGCCGCAGCGATTCACGCCATACATCAAGGACATTCTCAACTAGGACCAACTATTGCTCCCAAAGTTTTTGCTCAGTTACGTCCACCAATTGCACTAAAAGAAAACGATACTCACCACAATTTAACAGAAAGAGAATTAGAAGTATTAATTTTAATATCTCAAGGAAAAAACAATCGAGAAATTTCTAAAATTTTATATTTGAGCGAAGGAACCGTTAAAAACTACGTTACCCAAATTTTAGGGCGACTGGGGTTAAGAGATAGAACCCAAGCCGCCCTGTGGGCTAAAGAGAATTTGGGAATTTAGTTATTAGTTATTAGTTGTCAAAATTATTAACTCTTAACTCTTAACTCTTAACTCCTAACTCCTAACTCCTAACTAAATTACATCATCCCCATTCCTCCCATTCCGGGCATACCCATGCCGCCCATGCCGCCCATACCGCCCATGCCGCCCATGCCACCCATGTCGGGGGCACCAGCACCTTTGGGATCTGGTTTTTCTACTATCAAAGCTTCGGTAGTTAGTACCATTGCGGCAATGGAACCAGCATTTTGCAACGAGGAACGTACAACTTTGGCAGGATCAATAATTCCCGCAGCAATTAAATCTTCAAACTCGCCGGTAGCTGCATTGTAACCAATGTTAAGTTCGCTCTCCTTAACTCTGGAAACAATAACTGAACCTTCAACACCAGCATTCTCTGCAATTTGACGTAATGGTGCTTCTAAGGCTAACGCTACTATATCGGCACCAATTCTTTCTTCTTCGCCAAGATTCTTTTTGATTTCGGCTATTTTCTTAATTAGGTGAATCAAGGTAGTACCACCACCGGGAACGATACCTTCTTCTACGGCTGCTTTGGTTGCATTTAATGCATCTTCAATCCGTAATTTCCGGTCTTTCAGTTCGGTTTCGGTTGCCGCACCAACTTTGATTACAGCAATACCACCTGCTAGTTTGGCGATACGCTCTTGTAATTTTTCTTTATCGTATTCGGAATCGGTTTCTTCTAGCTGTTTGCGAATTTGACCAATGCGCTTTTCCACATCAGCTTTCAAATCGCCAGCAGCAACGATAACGGTGTTTTCTTTGTCAATCTCGATTTTGCGAGCGGTTCCTAACATTTCCAAAGTTGCGGTATCCAAGCTTAAACCGATTTCTTCGGAAATCATTTGTCCGCCGGTCAGAATAGCAATGTCTTGTAACATCGCTTTGCGACGTTCGCCAAAACCGGGGGCTTTGATAGCGCAAACTGTCAACACACCTCTAGCTTTGTTAACCACTAAAGTTGCTAAAGCTTCACCTTCAACATCTTCAGCGATAATTAACAAAGGTTGACCGCTACGAGCAACTTTTTCCAAAACCGGCACCAATTCTTGAATATTGCTGATTTTTTTATCAGTAATCAAGATGCGAGCATTTTCAAATTCTACGGTCATCCGGTCGTTGTTGGTGATGAAATAGGGAGAAGTGTATCCCCTGTCAATTTGCATCCCTTCCACAACTTCTAATTCAGTAGATAAAGATTTAGATTCCTCAACGGTAATTACACCATCTTTAGTAACCTTCTCCATGGCTTCAGAAATCATGCTACCGACTTCTTCATCGTTACCAGCAGATACAGTTGCAACTTGGGCGATGGCACTTCCTTCGACTGGTTTAGCAATTTTGGTGATTTCCTGTACCAGGGCTTCGATGGTTTTGTCGATACCGCGCTTCAGGCTCATGGGATTAGAACCAGCAGCAACGTTTTTCAAACCACCCCGAATCATAGCCTGAGCCAAAACAGTCGCGGTAGTAGTACCATCTCCGGCGATTTCTTTGGTTTTTTCAGCTACTTCCTGGATTAATTTTGCTCCAGCGTTCTCTGAAGGATCGGATAATTCAATTTCTTTGGCAACGGTGATACCATCGTTTACAATTTGAGGCGCACCAAATTTTTTTTCTAAAAGAACGTTACGACCTTTTGGTCCCAAGGTAATTTTGACGGCATCAGCAAGGGCGTTAATTCCCCTTTCCAATGACCGACGTGACTCTTCATTAAAGGAAACGATTTTCGCCATTTTTTTACTCACAAGCATTATCATTTTACAATTTAGCACTCACTGCTCAAGAGTGCTAACTAAACAAGCCTTTCAGATTACAGATATTTGGAACAAAAATGATTAATATACAGTTGATAGTCATGATAGATACTGGCAGTAACAAAGGAATCGGGAGATGAATATATACAGTTTCCTTAAGTCTCTCGGTATTGCTGAACCAAGCGGCTCCGGCTGGTTAGCAGTAGTGTTTACGTTTTTATTAGCTTTGGTTGTCACCTGGAGTTTAATTCCGAAAATTCGGAAATTTGCTTTGCGTGTAGGTTGGGCAGATCAGCCAAATGCAAGGCGTTTGAACAAAGAACCTTTACCGAATGCGGGAGGATTAGCAATTTACGCAGGAGTAATTGCCGCTGTTACCCTTGCTAGTTTATTAAGACCAATTGAATTACAAAATGTATTAGCACAGGTTTTAACGGTATTATTGGGCGGCTCAATACTGGTTTTAGTAGGTTTTATTGACGACCAATTTGGCTTACCTCCCTTTTTCCGCTTATTGGTACAAATTTTAACCGCATTGTTATTAGTTGCTAACAAAATTGGATTCGATATAACTTTTGGCACTCCCATTGATTCTACGCTGTCAACATTATTGACGGTGCTGTGGGTAGTAGGAATTACTAATGCTATCAACTTAATGGATGGTATGGACGGTTTAGCCGGAGGAGTTAGCTTTATCACCGCGATGAGTTTGCTAGCAGTTTCTGCCCAATTTCCCAACCGTGCAGCGGCTATTTTAGTTCTGGCAGCTTTGGGTGGTTCCGCACTAGGCTTTTTACGCCATAATTTCCATCCCTCAAAAATTATTATGGGTGATGCCGGAGCCTATTTCTTCGGTTATGTATTAGCAGCAACCAGTATTCTGGGCGAGTTACAAATAACTACAGTGTTATCTATCTTACCTCCAGTTGTATTTTTGCTACTGCCGGTACTGGATACTACTCAAGTTTTTGTACGGCGTTTGGCTGCGGGGAAAAACCCCCTCAGCACTCCTGGAAAAGACCATTTACACCATCGTTTGTTAGCTTGGGGTTTATCTCAACGCCATGCAGCGCTTATCCTGTGGTCGATAACTTTAGTTTTTAACTGCTTCGGAATGTCTATAAGAGAGATGTCTCCTGTAGTAATTTTTAGTACTATTTTTACAATTTGTATACTTTTAGCTTTTACCGTTTGGCGAAAAGTCCAAAAAGCGTAAAGGGGGAATTGGTAATTGGTAATTGGTAATTGGTAATTCGTAATTGGGCATGGGGCATGGTAAATGCTTTCTCGGCTTTCTTTGCTTCCTATGCCTGATAGGTTCCTCAATCTACCAAATTACATTTGGATAAAAATTTCTTATTTCCCGATCTGCTGTAATAATTGAAGCTTGATTACTGCTGGCTAATGCTACAACAACTCGATCGACTGGATCTCGATCAACCCATTCTAATTTGACACTTTCTAACCACAAATCTTCGTTAATCGGGACAATACGTATAACATTAGATTTTTTCAAAGAGGCGATATATTGGTTAAGATCGACTCCTAAATCTAGTTTTCGGTTTTTGATTTTGATGGCGATTTCCCAGATACAAATGGATGGAACAATACCATTTTTATTAGTCTCCATTTGGTTGCAGGCTTCTGTTGCAGTTTGAGAAAGTTTATCTGGATCTATGCTCCACCAAATCAAAGCGCAAGTATCAAGGACTATTTTCAAAATTCGCTCCATTCCTCAGTTGTTGAAGTCGTTAAATCCTCAAAATACTTGACTTTACCGCGCATTTGTGCAAACAACTCTTCTGTTGACGGTGAATCACCGCCGTATTTAGAAATTTTCACCACTGGTTTTCCCCTATCGGTTACGACAATTTCTTCCCCTGACTCTACAAGACGCAAGAACTCTAGTAGTTTACTTTTTAGTTGACTTTTGGAAACTGTTTTCATCGTGTCCCTAGTCATGACTATGGTCATATTTAGAATGTATTATGATTGCTCCATACAAATTATGGGGAGATGGGGAAACAAGGGGACAAGGGGATGGGGAGAAATTAACTCATAACTCCTAACTCTTAACTCCTAACTCTTAACTCCTAACTCATAACTCCTAACTCTTAACTCCTAACTCCTAACTCTTAACTCATAACTCCTAACTCCTAACTCATAACTCCTAACTCTTAACTCATA
>JAAUSO010000093.1 GCA_012033205.1 Richelia sp. SL_2_1
AAGCCGGATATAAAAAGCCCCATAAAGATTCTTTATGGAGTCCTAGTTATTTTGCTATTTCAGTAGGAGGTGCGCCGTTGGAAATTCTCAAGGAATATATCAAGAATCAAGAAAAGCCGCTCCTTTAGGACGGGGCTTGCATCCCATTATTTTCGGTCAAGGTAAAGAAAGATTTCCGTAAATAGGCGAGAGTAGAATTTTTTATCGGGTTGAAATTGGACTTCGATGAAGTAGATGGGGGATGATGGGTTGCTTTTGGGAAGGAACACACCATCAATACGGAAGGCTAGTTGTTTGATTTCGACGGAGGAAAATTCGTAGGTGTTGGCAGTTTCTGGGGGTTGGTTGATGAGTTCAAAGAAGATGCTGGGGAAGCTTTGGAATAAGCGGTAAAAGATGGTATCGGTTTTCACGCTGGTTGGTATTGGGTTGGTTCGTGCAATTCTTTGTATTTTACAATTCAACTGGGTTTGTCCGACGAGAATGGTACCATCCTCATTAAAAACAGATCAACCTTTTTGCAGGGGGTTTGGGGGAGAATCCCCCAAATTGTTGGTTTCCCCCAGCAGATAAAGCTTAAAACTGTTAAAGTAACGTTACACGACCATCATCGCGTAAATATACACCGCGATCGCCACCAATACGCCATTCAGGACGTAATTCTACTTTCAAGGTAGCAAAGTTCGGTTTAGAAAGGTTTGCTTTTAACGATAATCCGTTTTCGTTCCAAAAAACTACTGAGATATTTGGTTGTGTACCATTTCCCTGTTCTAATCGTACTTGCTGTCCCGGTTGCAAAGCAATTGGGTTAGTACTTAAGGGTTTTTCAATATAAATTAAATTTGGTGTCCTGTTGACTACTTCCACTCGAATCGGTTTACCAGGTGTAAATTGAATCGGCTTTGCACCGCATTTAGAAGCGCAGGTTCCGGCTATAGTAGAACTTGGGTTTTGAGTAAATCCTAATATCAGCGATGTTGTTATTAAGCTTGCAGATAATAATTTTGACATGACGGACTCGATTTATAGAAGTAAATTTCATGTAAATTTGAATACTTCAGCCTAACACCGACTCCATTAATTTGAGTAGTAATAATTTGGTAATTGGGTTTGCGATGGATATTTAGACTTCTACCAAGGAAACATTACTCCTGTTCCCTGCTTAGTACTTACTGTTAACTGTTTCTCAACTGTTTACAATTCCAAATCCCAAATATCAACCAAAACGCCAAAATTGTTGATGTTAACAACAATACCGGAATCGAACCATACCTGACAATCAAAGCAGGAGCAGCAGCCGTAAATAAACCTCCTCCTAAAATTGGTTCAAATAATAATTGTTTGTAAGCAAAACATTCAAACGCGCCGGTACGGTTATCTGGATCTACGATCCGTAATAATAAGATACCAGTAGCAGTAACTCCCATCGATTGACCAAAATCCCCTAAACCTCTTTCACTCGGATAAAAAGGAATGAGACGCGGTGCTAAAAACACGTATACACAGATATTCCAGACAATACCCGCAACTGACAATATTAATAAAGGAACAAAATTTGCACCTAAAGCCGTTAAAGAAATACTAGCCAGCGCCGTCACAATAGTTACATCTAAAGCCAATCCCCCGATCCGTTCCATTAAAGGACGACTAACCATATAACTGCGATTTGTACGGACTAACAGCAACTGTACCAAAATCCCGCCAATCAGCGCCATTGGAAACAAAGGTACATAAGCAATTAACTTTAATCCATCTCCAGTACCCCAGGTGATTGATTCAATAAAACCTAAAGCCTGTAAAATTAACCAGCCAATCGCCACAGCCAATCCCACAAAACCAAAATTAAGCGATATCGGATCAATTAGTAAATCGCGGAATAATCTATCTCTAGCGGCTATAGTAGCTGGATGTTCTTGTGTATGAGTATGAATACTATCTTGATTAATTCCCAAGTCGAACTGCTCATCTTGACGTTGTATTTGAATTGTTCCGGTACGTCGTCCCCAATCTATCAACCATGTACCGATGACAATCCCCGAAACCAACCCTACAGTTGCCAAAGTCAAAGATAAATCCGCAGCTTCGGGGAACCCTAACTCCTTGAAAGTACCAGCCATCCCCGCTGATGTACCATGTCCCCCTTCAAAAGCAACTTCAATTAATGCAGCTGCAATGGGAGGTAAATTAAAAATCGGTGTTAATACTGTAATTCCTAGTATCAAACCAATAACGTATTGTCCCCATCCTAAAACTTGACCAAAAGCCGCTTGCGGTGAAGCTTGTTGCCAAATAGTTCCCCAACCGGGAATTAACTGTCCCAGAAATAAAGTTGCAAATACAATATTGATAAAGACTCCGGGGGATTTTGACCACACCATTAAAATGGGTTCAGGAAAGATTCCATTGATTAAAGGAGAATCAGCACCAACGGTAGCTTTGATAACTGCACCCAAAGCACTCGGTCCCAATAATAAAGCAATTACACCCGCTACAACCGAACTGGGAATAAACAACGATTTTAAGATGCCGATACGCTGTCTAATTAAACGTCCCACAAGAATTAAAATAGCAATTAGAGTGTAAGCCCAGAATACGTCTATAAGTTGGAACATTATAATTAAGTAAGGAACATTTATTGTTATATATTTTTATCAGCCAGACCGCTCAAAATATTCAAATTATTACTATGACAATTTGCTTTACATAAAAAAGAATTAGGATTATTACTCAAAATTATCTGATTATTAATCATGAAAAATTTACCAATGCTAATTTAAGGTGTGCGGAAATTTTTTCGCTGACTTTAAATGACATTAACTTCAGTTACGCTAAATTGAATTTTGCCCTCTTTGAGTCAAACAAACTTGAGTAAAAGTTAAGAATTAGTACCACCGGAGTTAGGAGTTAATAATTTTAACCTTTAACATACAGATTTTTGACATTAAGTTAGCATAATTACAAATACCACTAAAGTGCTATTATGACTCAAGCAGCAAATCAAATCCGCTGGACAACTGCCGATTTAGAAGTTCTAGCCGCTGACGAATGGAAACGTTATGAAATAATTGACGGAGAATTATTTGTGAGCGGCGCTCCACATATTCGTCACCAAGGTGTTGGTGGACGTATTTATGCTAATATCTTTAACTGGTCTGAAAAAACAAATTTAGGTCAGCCCTTTTTTACTCCCGGAATTATATTTTCCGATGCTGATAATGTTATTCCCGATGTAGTCTGGATTAGCAATGAAAGATTAGCGCAATTAGTTGATGAAGAAGGACATTTAACAGGTGCGCCGGAATTAATTGTCGAAGTTCTTTCTAAGGGAAATATCAATGAAAGACGCGACAAAGAAGCCAAGTTAAAACTTTATTCTCTCAAAGGAGTTAGGGAATATTGGATTGTCGATTGGCGATTGCAACAAATAGAAGTTTACCGTCGTGAAAATGCTCAGCTACTTTTAGTCGCAACGCTAATCGGAAATGATGAAATTACTTCACCGATTTTACCAGGATTTAATTGTAAAATTCAGCAGTTTTTTAATTAAACGTGAGTTCGATAGGATTAACCCACAATCATCACAAGTCGGGAGTTAGTACCACCGGAGTTAAGAGGAAGGGAGTTATAAGTTAAGAGTTAGTACCACCGGAGTTATGAATTTTAACCTTTGACCTTTGACCTCTAACCTTTGACCTTTAACCTTTAACCTTTAACCTCTAACCTTTAACACTTTCACCCTTCAGAGAGATTACATCATCAATGATAACAGCGTAATGTTCAAAATAGACCTGATTTAATCAAAGGTGACAACAATGGCAAACCTCAAACAACAAAAATGTACTGCCTGTACTGGTGATTCACCTGCTGTAACTGAGGAAGAAATAAACCAACTCCAGCCAGATATTCCCGAATGGGATATTAAGGAAGAAAATGGCGAAAAACGTTTGGAAAGAGTTTTCAAGTTTCCCGACTTCAAGTCAGCTTTGAATTTTACCAACAAAATCGGCGAAGAAGCAGAAAATCAAGAACATCATCCAGCTTTACTCACCGAATATGGCAAAGTAACTGTCATGTGGTGGACTCATGCTATTCAAGGTTTACACCGCAATGATTTTATCATGGCAGCAAAAACAGACGAGATTGCCAACAAGTTGCATTAACTAAGTACAATTAACTAGTCACTGACAACTCATAACAACTAATAATTGATTATGTCAAAAGCAATTTGGAATGGTGCAGTCATAGCCGAAAGCGATGAAACTATTGTTGTAGAAGGAAATCATTACTTTCCCGCAGACTCAATCAATAAACAGTACTTCAAGGAAAGCGATAAGCATACTGTTTGTCCCTGGAAAGGTACTGCTAACTATTATGATATTGAAGTTGACGGAGAAATCAATCAAGATGCTGCTTGGTATTATCCCACTGCTAAAGAAAAAGCAAAACAAATTGAAGGCTATGTCGCTTTTTGGCGTGGTGTAAAAGTGGAAGCTTAAAAGGGCATTGGTGAATCAAATATGAATTGATGATTTCACATTGTTCGAGATGTAGTGTATTGCTACGTCTGGGACAACTTTTTTTTGGGAGGTAAAAACCCGACGAATTATATTCGTCAACTATCACAGAAGTCGGGTTTTTAGGATAAATATCTCTAGTAACAGACAATTCTAGTAAAAACCCGACTTCTAACCCCACTTATGATTTAACCAGCA
Organism: Richelia sp. SL_2_1; assembly: GCA_012033205.1. GTDB lineage: Bacteria > Cyanobacteriota > Cyanobacteriia > Cyanobacteriales > Nostocaceae > Rivularia. The sequence goes on from JAAUSO010000093.1 coordinate 4,713, forward strand.
ATCGAATTCGTGAACATCTAACTCACATTAATTTTTCTCCTGTAACTGTGTTAAGACGTATCTTCCCGAACATCGCTAGCAACAACTATATACTAAAATGATAATCGTTATCAGAGGTTAGTTATTGCTTTATGGGAAATAGATTTTTAACATAAATAATAATCATTATCATACAGGAGAAATTAGTGTTAGAAGTAGAGCATTTGGACGTAGATTACCGGGGTATAGTAGCGATAGAAGATGTAAGTTTTCGTGTTACTGAAGGACAGATGGTGGGTATAATCGGTCCAAATGGAGCGGGGAAAAGCACTTTAGTGAAAGCAATACTGGGTTTAATTCCTTCCACATCTGGAATTGTGAAATTTCGTAACTATCCCGTCAAAAAGCAATTGAATTGTATTGCTTACGTACCTCAAAGAACCCAAGTAGACTGGGAATATCCGGTTACGGTGTTTTGGGTAGTGATGATGGCTCGTACAGTACACACGGGTTGGTTTCGTCAACCGAATCGTAAATCTCAAGAAATCGTTAAATCTGCGTTAGAGAGAGTGGGAATGTGGGAATTGCGTTCCCGTCAAATTGGTGAATTATCTGGGGGGCAGCAGCAGCGAGTATTTTTAGCTAGAGCGTTAGCACAGCAAGCTGATTTATTTTTTTTTGACGAGCCGTTTATTGGTGTTGATAAACGTACTGAAGATATTATGTTTGATATTTTTAATCAGTTAAAGCGAGATGGCAAAATCTTAATTTTAATTACTCATGATTTGGGTGATACATTAACAAAATGCGATTCTTTATTGTTGTTAAATAAACATATTATTGCCGAAGGTTCTGTTCAAGAAGTAATTACAAATGAAAATTTGCAACGTGCTTATGGGAGTAATCTTTTATTTTTAAATAGCGAAAAAAAATCCGCTTAATCAATCACTAATCACGGATTAAAAAGGATTACACTGATTACACGGATTTTAATTACCAATTACCCATTACCAATTACCAATTACCAATTATTAATAATGTTAAATCTGCTTACAGAACCGCTGACTTTTGGCTTTATGCGAGATGCCTTATTTATTGCTACTAGCTTAGGTATCCTTTGCTCTGTTGTTGGTTCTTATTTGATAGTACAACGTCAGGGAATACTTGGTGATGTGATTGCTCATGCTGTATTACCCGGACTTGCGATCGCGATGTTTTTGGGTGTCGATATTTTTCTGGGTGCGTTTATATCGGGGACTTTCAGCACTTTTGTGATTGCTTGGATCGAATCACACTCTCGTGTGAAAGTTGATGCAGCGATGGCTTTAGTTTTTTCGGGTTTTTTAGCATTAGGTATCATGTTGATCAGTGTTCTGAGAAGTAGAGTTGATTTGCATCATTTTTTATTTGGCGATATTTTAGGGGTTACAACAAATGACGTTTGGCGGACTTTAATTATTACAGTTATCACCTTACTTTTAGTTAAAATTTGTTATAAAGAGTTGCTGTTTTACACTTTTGACCCATTAGGCGCACAAGCAAGTGGATTACCAATAAATATAATTCAATTTGGTTTAACAGCAGCAATTACATTAACAATTATTGCGAGTATGCAAGCTGTGGGGGTAGTATTAGTAATCTCTTTATTAATTGGTCCTGGAGTTACAGCTTATTTATTAGTTAAAGAGCTACATCAAATGATGGTTTTAGGTTCGGTAATAGGTATTATTGGTAGTGTTGGGGGTTTATATATCAGTTATTATCAAAATGTACCTTCGGGAGCATCGATTGTATTAGTTATTTGTGGCTTATTTATCGGGGCATTATTATTTAGTCCTTCACAAGGTATATTAACTCGTTCGAGAACAAAGAAAAGTCGTTCCCAAAGGGTTTTACAACGAGTAAGTTCGGTGAAGCGTAAGTAATCTAATATTTTGGTTTTTCCTGATATCTTATACTTAACTGATACTTTGTATCATTTTTAATCATAGTTAAAAATCGGATAATTTTCCCCAAAAATCTAGCTTTTTCGTTTCATTTGTTACTAAAATAATTATTAATTTCTTGTATAAAGCTGATGAAACGTTAGTTTTGACAATACAATAGATATTTTCTGAAATAAACAGGATGTTACTAGTCACTTGACAAAAATTTTAGCTTGAAGTAACCTTTCCATATATTGAAAATACCTGTACTTAATAATTTAGGTAAAACAATTTCCGGTTGATCTTTCAACACTTAGAAAGTCGTAAAATTTGTATCTACCTAATGATTAGTTATGAAATAAGAAACAAAATATTCCTATTTGAGGTTTGTAATATTACCTTGTTTCTTAGTTTGTTTAGGTTAATATAATTAATTGATTGCGGATTATTAAAAAAAAAAGGAACAAGATTTCTTTTTTATAGTCTGTGTTGTCTAATCATCAGTAAAAAGTAACTTTAAGGGATGATATTTACCGTTCAATACCCTGAGATTTAAGCTAATTTGGGTAAGTTAGAAAGCAGTAGTCAAAACCTATGAAAATCTGCCAGAATCCCGACTGTTCTAATCCTTTTAATGTGAGTGGTAATCGGTTTTGCGTTGGTTGTGGTGCGAATAATTTTGGTAATCTATTAAGAAACCGTTACCGTGTCAAAAGGTTATTGGGTACGGGTGGTTTTGGTAGAACTTATGAAGCACAAGATTTAGATAGACTTGAGGCTGCTTGTGTGGTAAAGCAGTTTATCAGGGAATCCCAGGGAACAACAGCTCGTGCAAAAGCAGCCCAACTTTTTCGTCAGGAAGCCAAACGTTTGTTTGAGTTGGGGGAAAATCATTCCCAAATTCCCCGTTTGGTGGCTTATTTTGAACAAGGTACCTGTATGTATTTGGTACAGGAGTTTATTGATGGGGATAATTTATATCAAGAGTTACAGCGACAAGCTTTTAGTGAAACCCAAATTTGGCAAGTTTTAACTGATTTACTTCCGGTTTTGGAATTTATCCATCAACGTCAGGTAATACATCGTGATATTAAACCTGAAAATATTATCCGTCGTGCTAGTGATGGTAAATTAGTTTTGATTGATTTTGGTGGTGCCAAACAAGTTACACAAAATAATTTAGCGCAGAAGGGTACGGGAATTTACACCCTCGGTTATGCAGCAGCGGAACAAATGGCGGGTTATGCTTGTGCAGCTAGTGATTTATATGCTTTGGGTGCAACCTGTGTGCGGTTACTAACTGGTTGTTTGGTGAAACACGATGAGCATGGGAATATTTATGACCCAATTTATGACCCAATTAATGGAAAATGGTTATGGCAAGAATATTTAGCAAGCGTTAACATTACGGTTAGTCATAAGTTGACGCGGATTTTAAATAAGTTACTCAAGCATTTTGTTCGGGAAAGGTATCAATCGGCGGCAGATGTGCTGTTAGATGTGAAGAATACTTTATTATATGATGCGACTCATGTAAGTGTTGCTAATGGAACTAATTTTTCCCTATCGGCAGAAAATCAAGCATATCCCTTACAAAAGTTGGAATTTGACACGATTACTGTAGATAAATACGCCAACATTGTCAATCGCGATCGCCATGAAGCGGAATATTTTGTGGAAGAATTGGATAATGGGGTAAATTTGGAAATGGTGTACCTTTGTGGTGGTACTTTTATGATGGGTTCACCAGAATTTCAAGGTTATGATAGCGAACATCCCCAACATTTCGTGACTATCAAGCCTTTATTTATGAGTAAGTTTGCAATTACTCAAGCACAATGGTTAGTAGTTGCAAAATTACCCCAAGTAAAACATCCATTAAATCGGGAGCCATCCTATTTTAAAGGTGATTCTCACCCTGTAGAACAGATATCTTGGCATGAGGCGGTAGAATTTTGCGTCAGGTTATCCAAATATACCGGAAAAGAATACCGTTTACCCAGCGAAGCAGAATGGGAGTATGCTTGTCGTGGTAATACAATTACACCTTTCCATTTCGGGGATACTATCAGTTCCGATTTGGTCAACCATGATGGAAATTATACTTATGGTTTAGCACCCAAAGGTAAATATCGTCAAGGGACTACACCCGTGGGAAGTTTTCCTCCTAATGCTTTGGGATTGTACGATATGCACGGGAATGTGTGGGAATGGTGCGCCGATTCATGGCACGATAGTTATCATCATGCTCCCTGCGACGGTAGAGTTTGGCACGAAGAGGGGGATAATAATTTACGAGTCATGCGCGGTGGTTCTTGGTTTAATGTACCCCGGTTTTGTCGTAGTGCATTGCGTTATAAAGTTGATTCACCTTTGCGCGATGTTTTTATTGGTTTAAGAGTTGTTACGGATGCATAAACCTAAAAAAAGTGAAAGAAGTCGGGTTTTTAGCAAGATTTCTTGGTGTGATGAATACTTTTGTTAAAAAAGTGAAAGAAGTCGGGTTTTTGGCAAGATTTCTTGGTGTTATGAATACTTGTTTTAAAAACCCGACTTCTATAGTTGTTAATTGTTAACTGATTGTCACAATTTCGTGCCACACTCTGGACAGAAATTATTTGTAGAAATATTCTTCGCACCACAATTACTACAATAAATTGGTTCGGAATCGGCTTTCGGGGGCTGTTTAGCTAAACCAACCATTTGAGCATTGCTTTTACCAGGCCCTACCATTGGATAACAGTTTTCATCCCTGGTGACACGAGCATTTACAACAACTGGACCGTCATGAGCTATCATTTCAGCTATGGCATCTTTAAGCTGTTCTCGTTTTTCAATTACCATACCCTTGATGCCGTAAGCTTGAGCTAATAATTCAATATCTGGCATTCCTACTTCCATATTAGAACTAGAATAGCGTTCTCCAAAAAACGCTTGTTGCCACTGACGTACCATTCCTTGCCAACCGTTATTAATAATTACTGTCTTGACATTTATTCCATATTGTGCAAGAGTTCCCAATTCCTGTAAATTCATTTGGAAGCTAGCATCACCGCTGATACAGATAACTTCTTCATCAGGAAACGCGACTTTTGCACCCATGGCAGCTGGAACACCAAAACCCATGGTTCCCAAACCAGCGCTAGAAATCCAGCGACGGGGACCATTTTTGAGAAATTGCGCCGACCACATTTGATGCTGTCCGACATCCGTAGTGTAGAAAGCGTAGGGTGCTTGACGAGCAATTTCGGTAATCACTTCTTGGGGGGAAATGCTATCGGCGTACTGCGGTACTACCAAAGGATAGTCTTCCTTCCAGCGGTTAATTAAATTCAACCACTCTTGAGTTTGTTGTGGTGGTTGGTTGATATTTCTTTCTTTACACCGACGCAATAATTCAGTTAAAACTCTTTTAACATCACCAACAATTGGCACTTCCGGAATGCGGTTTTTACCTACTTCCGCCGGGTCAATGTCGATGTGAATTACCTTAGCGCGGGAAGCGAATTCATCTAATTTGCCCGTAACGCGATCGTCAAATCTGGCTCCAACGCAAATCAATAAATCGCAATCTGTGACCGCAAAATTTGCGTATGCTGTACCGTGCATTCCCAACATTCCCAAAGCAAGGGGATGGTGTTCGTCAAAGGCTCCGATACCCATTAATGTAGTGGTGACGGGAATCGCGAATAATTCCGCTAATTGTTGAATTTCCCCATGAGCCGCCGAGCTAATTGCACCACCACCCACATACAGCAAAGGACGACGACTTTCGCGAATCAGTTGAATTGCTGCATTAATTTGTCGCGGATTTCCCTTGACCGTGGGACGATATCCAGGTAATCTTACTGAACCCGGTTCTACGGGAGTGTAATCAAATTCTTCAAGGGCGACATCTTTAGGAACATCAATCAAAACAGGTCCCGGACGACCTGTACTAGCTACGTGGAAAGCTTCCGCCACAATTCGCGCCATATCTTTAGGTTCGCGCACTACATAGGAATGTTTGACAATGGGTAGTGTAATTCCGTAAATATCAGTTTCTTGAAATGCATCCGTACCAATAGCCGCTCGCGTCACCTGTCCCGTAACAACAACCATTGGAATTGAATCCATATGAGCCGTAGCAATGCCGGTAACTAAATTAGTTGCACCAGGTCCGGAAGTACCAAAACAAACACCAACTTTACCAGTAGCGCGAGCATAACCATCAGCAGCATGGGCTGCACCTTGCTCGTGTCTCACTAAAATGTGTTTAACACCACCGCTCGCTTCATCTTTATATAAATCATCGTAAATAGGTAAAATAGCACCGCCAGGATATCCGAAAATATACTCAACCCCATGACGTTTGAGGCTGTCAATTAACGCAAAACCGCCCGATGCACGTTTAGGAAAAGTGTTTGATTCGGGAATAGAAACTTGAGAAGAGGTAGATCCAACTTGTGGAACACTGATTTGGGAAGGGGAAGACACGGCAAACCTCAGTGATTGGCTAATTTGACGTAAAAACGTAAAAACGTAAAATTTTGTAGCTAAAACTTAATTTTAATACTCTACGCATAACTTTTACACTAAATCAAGGAAGTAGGAGTTAGGAGTTAGGAGTTAGGAGTTAGGAGTTAGGAGTTAGGAGTTAGGAGTTAGGAGTGAGGAGTTAGGAGTTAGGAGTTAATAATTATTTTCCCCTTGTCCCCCCATCCCCTTGTCCCTCAATACAACCCTTTCACCCATTCCCATTCTCTGGTTAATCCTTCTCGCAAATTAACAGAGGGCTGATAACCGAGAATTCTTTGTGCTTTAGAAACATCCGCTGCTGTATGACGTGCATCTCCCATTGCTTTTTCAACATGGTTTCTCTTGATGGGTTTACCAACAATTTCTTCCATCGTTTCCAGAACTTCTTTTAAAACTACCCGACTACCACCACCAATATTAAAAATTTCTCCCAGTGCGTCTTTTACAGTTGCTGCTGCTAAGTTGGCTGCAACCGCATCGCTAACAAAGGTAAAATCGCGAGTTTGTAATCCATCACCGTAAACGGGAATTGCTTCATCTTGGATGACAGCTTTATAAAATTTGTGAAATGCCATGTCTGGACGCTGACGCGGACCGTAAACTGTAAAATAACGCAACGCTACAAAAGGTACCTCAAAGTTTTTGTGATAAAGTCCACACAATCTTTCAGCGGCTAATTTCGTGATTCCATAGGGTGAAACTGGTTTGGGACAAACTAATTCGCTCGTCGGTAAAGTTTCCGCATCACCATAAACGCTGGAAGTAGAAGCATAAATGAATCGTTGCAAATTTTTCGCGTCTTTTGCTGCTTCGAGCATCACTTGAGTGGCGCTGATATTCCGTTCCGTGTAAAAACGGAAACCTTGCCCCCAACTTGCTCTGACTCCTGCTTGCGCTGCTTGATGGTAAATAATATCAACATCTTGTAACAATGCTTTCCAATCTAAAAACTGGATATCTCCTTCAATCAATTTAAAGTTGGCATAGCTTTGCAAGGATGCAATATTTTTATACTTGAACATCGGGTCGTAGTAATCGTTGAATTCATCAATACCAATTACTTCTTCCCCCTTTATTAATAACGTTTCTGCTAAATGAGAACCAATAAATCCCGCCGCACCAGTAACGATATTTTTAGTCATGTTTTTTGATATTTAGGTATTTTCTTAACTCAGTATTAACAGGTTAATCTCTTTATATACTTAGTTGCCACTACTTTTGATTTTTTTCAAAGGGAAGAGGGAAGAGGTAAGAGGTAAGAGGTAAGAGGCAAGAGGTCAATTCCTCACTTTAAAATTGAAAACCATACCGTTGAGCCGAGATAAGTATTAAAATTGGTGGAAAAATAAAGCGTATCATCAAGGTGACTTCGAGGAATAAGAGTGAAAATTTTAGTTGTAGGTAGTGGAGGAAGAGAACACGCTTTAGCTTGGAAACTTCTTCAATCAAGTCAAGTTGAACAAGTATTCTGTGTACCTGGGAATGGTGGTACGGCTGGTTTGAATCGCTGTGAAAATATCTCTAAGTCGGTAGATGATTTTGAAGGTATCGGGAATTTTGCGTTAAACGAAGCAATTAACCTCGTAGTTGTTGGCCCGGAAGTACCTTTAGCACAAGGAATTACAGATTATTTGCAATCTCTTGGATTAAAGGTATTTGGTCCAAATAAAGCGGGAGCGCAAATCGAAGCAAGTAAGGTATGGGCAAAAACCCTGATGCAAGAAGCTAAAATTCCTACAGCTAATAGTGCGGTATTTAACCGAGCAGCACCGGCTAAAAGCTACATAAAAGACCACGAATTACCGATTGTGATCAAGGCTGATGGTTTAGCGGCTGGTAAAGGCGTTACGGTGGCAACAACGCGCAATCAGGCAGTGGAAGCAGTAGAAGCAGTTTTTCGTGGTCAGTTTGGTGCCGGAGAATTTGTCATTGTTGAAGAATGTTTAATAGGACAAGAAGTATCGGTTTTAGCATTAACAGATGGTTTAACAATTAGACCTTTATTACCAGCCCAAGATCATAAACGCATTGGTGAAGGTGATACGGGAGAAAATACAGGTGGGATGGGAGCTTATGCACCAGCACCGATTGCTACTGTTAATTTAATGGAAAGGGTTCAAAAACAAGTTTTAGATAGAACTATAAATGCTTTAAGGGCTAGGAATATTGATTATCGAGGCGTACTTTATGCTGGTTTGATGATAAATCCTAGCGGTGAATTCAAGGTTTTAGAATTTAATTGTCGTTTTGGCGACCCAGAAACTCAAGTAATATTACCATTGTTAGAAACGCCATTAGAAGAATTAATGCTTGCCTGTGTTGAGCAGCGTTTAGAGCAAATGCCCCCCATCGAATGGAAACAAGGAGCCTGTGCCACCGTAGTTGCTGCTTCTGGAGGATATCCTGGAGTTTATGAAACAGGTAAAGTTATTACAGGTATCGCCCACGCCGAAGCCGCAGGAGCAACAGTATTTCATGCGGGGACAACTTTAAATCAACAATTAATTACAGATGGAGGTAGAGTTTTAAATGTAACGGGTATGGGAGAAAACTTCGAGCAAGCATTACGATTAGCATACGCCGGTATTGAGCAAATTAACTTTGAGGGAATGTATTATCGGCGAGATATTGGATATCAGGTCAAAGGTTAGAGGTTAAAGGTTAGAGGTTAGAGGTCAAAGGTAATTTATAACTCCTTCTCCCCATCCCCTTGTCCCCCATCTCCCCATCCCCATTGGTCAACTTAGCTGTTAACTTTTAGTTGTTGGGGTTGTCTTAAAAAAAAACTACGACAACTTATTTTAAAATGCTGGTTCTTTTAAAAACAATTCAAGACGCGATTGCCAATTGGTGGTCGGATTTTAATCTCCAAACTAGGTTGTTGGCGGCTGTCACCTTGGTTGTATCGTTGGTGATGAGCGGTTTGACGTTTTGGGCGGTAAATACGATTCAGCAGGATGCACGTCTAAATGACACCCGCTTTGGGCGAGATTTGGGTTTGTTGCTAGCTGCAAATGTTGCACCTTTTCTGGCTGATGAAAATTATACTGAGGTCGCACAGTTCTCTCAACGTTTCTACAGCAGTACTTCTAGTGTGCGCTATATGCTTTATGCTGATGAAACTGGAAAAATCTTTTTTGGCATTCCTTTTTGGGAACCAGAAGTAGGAAATTCCCTGACTATTAAACGCAGGATTGAACTACCCGAAGACTACGCTGCTGACGTGGAAAAGCCAATGGTGCGTCATCATAGTTCGCCGGATGGGGAAGTTACTGATGTTTTCGTTCCTTTGAAGGCAAATGGTAAATATTTGGGTGTGTTGGCAATTGGGATTAATCCCAATCAAACTGCTGTCATTTCTACTAATTTTACCCGTGATGTCACAATCGCGGTGTTTATTTCAATTTGGGTAATGGTAATTTTAGGAGGGGTAATTAATGCTTTGACTATTACTAAGCCAATTAAGGAATTATTAGCAGGGGTAAAACAAATTGCTGCGGGAAATTTTAAGCAGCGAATTGAATTACAATTTTCAGGAGAACTCAAAGAGTTAATTATCAACTTTAACGAAATGGGCGAGCGTTTGGAACGCTATGAAGAACAAAATATTGAAGAGTTAACTGCTGAAAAAGCTAAATTGGAAACTTTGGTTTCTACTATTGCCGATGGTGCGGTTTTGATTGACAACGAAATGCAGGTTGTATTAGTCAATTCTACGGCAAAAAGAATTTTTGGCTGGGAAGAAACGGAAGTGGTTGGTAATACCATATCAGAACATTTACCTTCACAAATGCAGTTAGAAATTAATCGCTATCTGCACCAAATGACAGGAGGAGAGCTAGAAAGTGCCGAATTTAGGATTACGATAAATCAACCAGTAAAAAGAACTATTCGTATTCTTTTAACTACAGTAATTAATCAGCAGCGAGAAAGCATCAAAGGTATTGCAATTACCATCCAAGATATCACTCGCGAAGTAGAACTTAATGAAGCAAAAAGTCAATTTATTAGTAACGTTTCCCACGAATTACGAACACCTTTATTTAATATCAAATCTTTTATTGAAACTTTGCACGAATTTGGCGAAGATTTGGGTGTAGAGCAGCGACAAGAATTTTTGCAAACTGTTAATAATGAAACAGATAGATTGACTCGTTTAGTTAATGATGTATTAGATTTATCAAAATTGGAATCCGGACGCAGTTACAGTTTAGATGGAGTCGATTTAGGACAAGCAGTCGAACAAACTTTACGTACCTACCAATTAAATGCTAGAGATAAAGGTATTGAGTTAATTCAAGATATCGCTCCAAATTTACCTTTAGTGAGGGGACATTACGATTTACTACTGCAAGTATTAGCAAATCTCATCGGTAATGCACTCAAATTTACTAAAGCCGGTGGAAAAGTGGCACTCCGCGTTTACCAACTCCGCTCGCAGCAAGAATTACACAAAGCAACACCACCCAATGTCCGCGTAGAAATTTGTGATACAGGCATTGGTATCGGTACCGAAGATCAACAGGCGATTTTCGACCGCTTTTTCCGCGTTGAAAACTTAGTTCATACCCTTGAAGGTACGGGTTTAGGATTATCAATTGTCAGAAATATTCTGGAAGATAAACATCGCAGTAAAGTATTTTTGGTTAGTGAAGTTGGTGTAGGTACCACATTTTGGTTCGATTTGGAAGTATTTGATGAAACTCTTAACAGTCAGGAATTAGGAGTTAGGAGTGAGGAGTTAGGAGTTAGGAGTTAGGAATGAGCAGTTAGTTGACAATTGACAGTAATGTATCTTTAAACCGTGTAGGCGGGTTTTGCTTGTGTAGCTGCGGTTTCAACCGCCGGATCATAAAATATTGATTGTTACCTTAAACCTTAAACCTTAAACCCTATTCCCAATTTAAACATCTTTCAACCGTTGCTACCACTGATTGAGAAAGTGCTGGTAAATCGTAACCACCTTCTAACCCAAATAAGATTTTACGAGTTACTTTTAAGCAATATCCCGTAAATAAACCGTAGTTTTTTGGTTGTAAATTTATCCTTGCTAAGGGGTCATCGGCATTGGCATCGTAACCAGCACTGACTATTAATAAATCTGGCTGAAAATTTGATAAAAACGGCAATACTTCTTTCTCGAAAGCTAGTTGATAAATAGTAACATCGCTACCGGGAGGCATCGGTAAATTTAAGACATTGTTATCTATACCCCGTTCGGAAGATTTACCAGTTCCGGGAAAACAAGGATATTGATGCAGCGAACAGTAAGCAATTTGAGGATTGTTTTCGACAATTGCTTGAGTACCGTTACCATGATGTACATCCCAATCAAGAATAGCAACGCGGTTAATTCCCGGCTTTTTCAAAGCTTGGAAAGCAGAAATCGCGGCATTAGAAAACAAACAGAATCCCATCCCATAATCCCTTTCCGCATGATGTCCCGGAGGACGTGCTAATACAAAAGCTGGTTTACCAGTTTCTAGTACAATATCAACTCCATCCAGCCAAGCATTCACCGCTAATAAAGCCACATCATAACTACGGGGAGATACATAAGTATCCGTATCCAAAAAACCACCACCATCAGTAGCAATCTCCTTAACTTTACGGATGTAACGCGGTGAATGAATTTCCTCAATCAAAGCAAGCGGTGAATTTTGCTTTACAGGAGTTGGCGCGCGCCATTCAATTTGTGCGGAAAAAGCAGCCTCCTTCAAAGCCGAAGTAATAGCGCTTAAACGTTCCGGTTTTTCGGGATGTCCTCTTCCTGTTAAATGTTCGAGAAATTCGTCGGAGTAGATGAGAGGGAGCATAGGAGAGTTAGGAGTTAGGAGTTAGGAGTTGGGAGTTATTAATTACCTTTAAGCTTAATCATCAAGCATTTCGGGAGATACTGCGGGGTTATGTTTAAGTTCTTCGGGAGATTGGTTACGGATTGTGCTGTCAATTGATGGAGGATGCTTGATTTTGTCGAGTAATTCCGGACTTAATTCCGGTGCTTCTTCTTTGGGATGGTTTTTTTCAGCTTGATTTTTTGCTTTATCTTCACTCATATTCTTTTCTTTTCGCTGTGTAAGGAATTGTTTATCAGCTTAGAAGACGCTAGAAGAATAACATACTATCTAAAGAATGAAATGCTTTTCCCCTTTTCGATCATAATAATTCTTATACATGGAAAGTCAAACTACAAAATCTTTAACCTTTAACCTTTGACCTTTGACCTTTAACCTTTAACCTATTCCCTATGTCCAATTCAATCAAAATCACCGTTAAATTATTCGCTGCTTATCAAGAAGCTTATCAAAAACCAGAGTTAACATTAGAATTTCCTGAAAATACTTCGGTATTGCAGGTAAGAGAACATTTAATTGCAGAACATCCCGAATTAGAAAAATGGCGGGATGTAACGCGGTTTGGCGTAAATTTAAATTTTGTGGAACCAGATACTCTCCTGCATGATGGGGATGAAGTGGTTTTGATTCCTCCGGTGAGTGGGGGATAATGTAGAGATGCGATATTATATCGCTCTACACGTTTTAACATAATTGGTATGGCGTTTTTATTTTACAATGAAATTTGAAATAATATTCTGCTTTTAATCGCAATTAAAATCATGGCAGGAACACACATTCGTTTCGATTGGGCAATCAAAAAGCTATTACGAGATAAAGCTAATTATGTTGTTTTAGAAGGATTTATCAGTGAATTATTAAAAGAAGATATAAAAATTGATTCTATTTTAGAAAGTGAGAGTAATCGACTTACAGAAGAGAATAAACTGAATCGGGTAGATATTTTAGCACAGAATATAAAAGGTGAATTGCTATTAATTGAAGTCCAAAATAGCGCTGAAAATGATTATTTTCACCGGATGCTCTATGGAGTCTCGACATTAATTACGGAATATTTAAGTAAAGGAGAAGCTTACAGCAAAGTTAAAAAAGTCTATTCAATTAATATTGTTTACTTCTCTCTGGGACAAGGAAGGGATTATATCTATAAAGGTAAAATTGATTTTTACGGAATTCACCTTGAAGATAAATTAGAACCTTCAGAATTGCAAAAAGAAGTATTTAAAGTTGAGGAAGTATATGAAATATTTCCGGAATACTACGTTTTAAGAGTCAATAACTTTAATGATGTAGCTAAAGATAGTTTAGACGAATGGATATACTTCTTGAAAAACAGCGAAATCAAAGACGAATTTCAAGCCAAAGGTTTAATGCAAGCCAAAGAGAATTTAAAAATAGAAAACTTATCGACAGCAGAAAGAACTGCATATCAAAAGTATCTGGAAGATAAAAGATATGAAATCAGCGTGATTGAAAGCGCAGAAATTACGGGAGAATTAAGAGGTAGAAAAGAAGCCAAGCTAGAAATAGCTAGAGTAATGAAAGCCAGAGGTATTAAAATTAGTTTAATTGTGGAAACAACTGGGTTAAATCTTGAAGATGTTGAAAAATTATAAAGCCCTTTTCAGAGTATTGAGGGCATAATTGAATAAAACACTTGTCATCTATTGTGTCATTTGCTCGAAGACTAAACGCGACATTTGAGGGAATGATTTTTGACTATCTCCATAAGCTTGATCGTCACCAAAAATCGCTAAGATATAGCGTGCTTTTCCATCATTAGTTGCTATGTACGCAACTTCTTGCCGAGAATTTGTAGTCCAACCAGCTTTAGAATAAATTTGAACTTGATTAGCTGGTAATTTTTCTCCGAATAAATACCGTACAGGATCAAATTCTTCTGGATTCGGTGGTTGAGATTGCCAATACCCTAAGTCTCTTCTGAGTAAACCCAGCATTGCATCTTGATATTCTGGTGCTACTGCTTCACCTTTAACAATTTCGTACATTAATCTTGCAGCTTGATATGTTGTAATTTTATTCCGTCTGGGATTACTGGGGTTATCTCCACGGATTTGTTCATCTGCACCTGCTGGTCCTTTGATATTATGTAAAGGAAGGGGAAAGGTTTTTTGACTAATATTAATATCTTTGTATCCAGCTTTTTGAAAAAAGTCATTTAAGCTTTCTCGCTGTTGTTTCCATTGAGTAAACTGTGCTTTATCTAATTTTTGCTCAGAAGATCGAGTATTAGTAATCGCATCAATAACATTACTAGCAGCATCATTATCAGATTCAAACATCATGACTTTTAAATCATTATCAACTGCATTAGCTGCTGTCAGCGGTACTTGACGCTGTTGCAATTTTGATTGTGCAGCAACCATCCAAAAAAGTTTCGCAACACTAGCTGGATATCTCGGAGTATTTTGTTTATGTGCTGCAATTGCACCTTGATTTAAGTCTATTAATGTAATTGAAAGGGAATCTGTTGGTAGTTTCTTTTCTTTGGCATAATTAACTAAATTACCTACAATTTCCTTGAGTTTTGGATTATCGTTAATCAACTGCGGAGGATTTGTGACGTTATAAACTAATTGTGATGAATTATTTTCGGATAACAATTGAGGATTAGAACTAAGTGGTGCAACTGGTTGATTTTGTCCTGCTGGGGTATCAAGTGGAATAGGAATATTAACTGGTGTAGGAATTGGTTGTATAGTTGGTGATGATGTACTTTCGGCTGTCTGAGAGCTTTTGGAAGTATTTTGACGTGCTAAAAAACTACTGAAACTAAATATGGAAAGTATCATTAAAACAACTGAAACTGTAATTGCATAAAATTGAAAACGAGATAACTCAGAAAATCGCGATTTACTGATTGATGTACCTTGGCTTTTTTTTACTCGTTTTTTGACTATACGAGTAGTATTTTGAGGTTTTGTGACTTGTTTTCTTAACTGGGTATTTTGGTTTTCTGCATTGGCAACTACCCGATTTGGTTGATTAATTTTTTGTTTGCTTGAATTTGGATTTGGCTTTGGTTTCTTTTCCACAACTCTATACCTTAAATACAATACTAGAGGCTGATTTTTGATAATTGCTAATTATAATGAATTGTAGTTGTATATTTTAACCTCTCCATCTTCATAAATTAAGTCATAGCTAACTGTAGAAGTGAATATTCCAGATTGAGTTCTATCAATATTTCCTTTACTATTAAATAGGTTGCGATTTTCTGTAACTTTAACTAAGAGTGTTGCTCGATTTCCACTAGGTTCAAATCTGTTTATAGAGTCAATTCGCTGTACTCCATAAGTCCAGTAAGAGTTATTTCTGACTAACCATTGGACAGAACTTAAACAATCATCTGGATTTGTCCCAGATGCGATACAAGATTCTGGATCTGCTGTTTTTTCGATGTTTCTTTCATAAGCAGGACCTGTTAATAATTGTCTCCCTTTATCTGTATTATAAGGAGGTGCAAATATTTCTCCTTTGGCTTTTATCCAATTACTAACTGTGTTGACTGCTGCATCTTGAGAAATCAGATTATTGGTAGTTATCGCTGATGGAGAAGTGTTGGAGCTAGAACTATTTTGATTAGAAGATGAATTATTCGAGTCAATACTAGAATTATCGCTTCCAGGTGAAATTGTTCTTGGTGTAAATGTTGGTGTTGGAGTAGATATTGATGGTTCAGTAATATCGTTTGCTTGTTTACTCACTGATTGGTTCATTTGTCCCATTACCCACCAACCACCGACGAGAATTGAACCAATTACACCACCAGTAATTACAGCTTGTTGCCAACCCAAACTCTTTTGTGGTGGTTGGGTTGGTGTTGGTTGATAATAATGATTTGCTTGCTGTACACCTGCTTGGTAGTCGGGAACTGTTGCGGGTTGAAGTGGTGGGTTGTATTGTGGTTGGGGATTGTATTGTGGTGGGATGGGAATGGTGGGTGGAACTGGTGTTTGTTGTTGGATATCTGCTAACATATCCCTGGCGCTGGGATAGCGATCGCGTGCTACTGGTAATATAGATTTATCCAATACCATCGCTAAACTCGGACTCACATTTAAAGCATACTGTCGCCACAAAATTTCACCTGTATGGAAATCTGTTTCTAGCTGTTGGGGAATTTTTCCTGTTAACAAATAAATTGCTGTTAATCCCAAACTATACAAATCACTGCTAAACTGTGGTCTTCCGGCTGATTGCTCCATCGGCATAAATCCGGGTGTCCCAATCACAATGCTGGGAGTAGTATTACCAGAATTTGTGACTATTGTTGCCATTGTCTCTTTCACAGCGCCAAAGTCAATTAAAATGGCTTTGCCGTCGGAATTACGCACCATGATGTTATCTGGTTTGATGTCCCGATGTACTATGCGTTTGCTGTGAATGAAGCTTAATACTGGTAAAATGTCAATTAAAATAGACTTAACTAAACTTTCACTCATCAAACCTTGTTGTTGCAGTTTTTGAGTTAGGGTTTGCCCTTCGATATATTCTTGAACTAGGTAAAATTCTCCATTTTCATTAAAGTAAGCATATAGCTTGGGAATTTGTGAGCTACTTTCTCCCAGTTCTTCCAGAATAGCTGCTTCTCTTTGAAAACGCTCTTGTACTAATTGGTGAATTTGCGGATTATTATTAGTTACAGGCTTGAGTTGTTTAATTACACAACGACGACTAGATGGCATTTGGGTATCTTCTGCTAAAAAGGTATCTCCAAATCCACCACTACCCAGGATATTCAGAATTTTATAACGATTGTTTAAAAACGTCGGTGTGATCATAATCTTAGCCGATCGGTATTGTATTTAACAAGTAAGTCGGCAGGATAAAACCAAAGTATGTTGAGTTTTGTAAAAACACTGCAATGTTCCATTGACAAGCTTTTTGTCGATTTTACACTTCGTTACATAGGTTGATTTTTTAACGCCGACTTACTTAAAATTAATACACCTTTATACTAGGAACTTTCGGAAATTAAGTAAATTATTTAATTTTTGCCCTGAAAGCTTGATCTGCGGTATTTATTTGCTTTCTGAACTGAATAAGGTGTTTTAAAAACTACTTTACTTTTCCTCTAAAACGAACAAACCCATAGGAACCATTAGGTGTACCGAGTGCTGTAGCATTCGGTAAGTTTTGCAAATTGACCACTACAGCACCGTTAGTATTGGTACCATCACACTTAATGTTGGGATAAATAGTAGAAGGTTCAACACCAGGAGGGAAGTATTGCGCTGCGTCACCATCCTTGACATTCGTTAAAGATTCTGTATTCCCATCTTTTAACCACAAAATACCTCGATCCGAATTTTGCGATCCTGCCGTTGCTTGAGTTTGATTATTAAAGCTGTTGGGAATGAAGGTAACATTCGAGGGAACGCGATCGCAAAATAGTACACTTTTGGCTTCGGTGTCACCAGCAGAGAGGAAGTAGATAGTGTATTCTAGTTCATCATTGGGTTTGACTTTTCCACCGTTGATTCCACCAATTAAGAAGGTACTACTTGTGTCTGAGGTAGTATCAATCCATTTATCGGTGTCAATTGGGTTGGGTGGTGGATTATCTAATTTATTATCGTCGTAGGGGTTGGTGTTATCTTGATTGTAAATTGAGAGGTCATCACCACTATTAGTAGTAGTATCATCGTTAATCTTGGTGATGCGTTTGATTAATAGGACGTTGGGGTTAGTAGATTTATCAAAGCCAAAATTTTGATTGGCGATCGCACTACCGGAAACTGTTACAGCTAAATCATTTGGTGTTCCTAAAGTGTAGCTACTGGGGATATCTGTATCTGTAGTATCAACTTTAACTTTGTATGTACCAGCAGCAACGTTAGTAAACGTGTATTGACCTTGGGCATTGGTTAAGGTATTGGCTACTTCTTCACCTGTATCGATCGTATTATTATTGTTGTTGTCTTTGTATAGGGTGACTGTTATGTCTTTTGGTAATTTCGGTTCGCTGGCATCTAAATCATCACCGCGATCGCTATCTTCGTAGAGTGTACCGGAAACAGCGCCTCCCTCATAGCAGTATTGGAACGTGTGTAGACCGATCGTCACAGTACCATTATTACCAGATTCATCCTTACCCGAAACAACGGTAATTTTATCAACGGGAACGGGAATTGTCAGCTTATAAGTATTGGTATCTACATTTGCACCACCACTTGTATTACTGCTGACCACCGTGTCACTTTGACCATCACTATCTGCATCCTTGAGTGTCATTCCAGAACTTAATTGGCTGAAATTTGCCGCCGTGATTTGGATGGGAACCCCTTTATAGCTGGCAATGATAGTAGTACCATCATTGTTATTCAAACCCCCCCCAATCATCGAAAAATTTGGGATACCTGAAGGAAATGATAGAACATAGGTTGCCTCGTTGTTGCTAGCAAGATAATTAGAGGCATTGGCAGGTTGTAAATATAGATAATCTCCGGTGAAACTGCCAAGATTACCCGTCTGTACCTGCACACCGTTAGTCCAGGTGGCTGTACCACTCAGGGAAGCGTTAACCTGCATAGTGCCATCGTAAAATGACAGTGGCACTAACCCTTGCAGAGCCGTGTTTTTCGTATAGTTGGAACTATTAAAGGTGGATGGCAAAGTGGCTATCGAAGGTGATATACAAATATTACCCGTTGCAGGTTCATCAAAGCCAAAATTTTGATTGGCGATCGCACTACCGGAAACTGTTACAGCTAAATCATTTGGTGTTCCTAAAGTGTAGCTACTGGGGATATCTGTATCGGTTGTATCAACTTGAATTTTGTAACTACCGTTGGTAACACCAGTAAGGGTATAAGCACCATTTACATCAGTGGTTGTGGTTTTGACAACATTATTGCTGCTATCAAGGAGATTTACAGTAATATTTGCTGGTAGTTTGGCTTCAGTTCCACCTAAATTGTTATCACCATCTGTGTCTTCGTAAAGAGTACCGGAGATGTTGTATGTGGGAGGTTTATAGCCGAAATCGAGGGTGTCGAGGGTTTGGGTTGCGCTCGATAAATCGGCATTTTTCTGGATTGGTGTGGTAGCTGTATAAGCTGCGGGGACACCACTTTCAACTCTGACGATGAAGTCATTTTTTCCCGCTCCCGTTCCCCTGTCGTGGGGTAATAAGCTGGTAAAATTATAATTTCCATTGACATCAGTAACTTGGGTTGCTAATTTCGGTTCACCAGCATCAATTACCCCATCTTTATCAATATCCCGATAAATTGCCACAGTAACCCCAGCAATCCCAGTTTCACCAGCATCTTGAATACCATCACCATTAGTATCGCTCCAAACGCGATCGCCAACACTAGCTTCACCAACAACACATTCAGCACCATCAAAAGCATTAACAGTAGTGGATACTGGACTACTAATTACACTTCCAGATGGACTAACTTCTACAACTGTATTATTAGAACGTAAACCCCAAAGTCTGCCATCCCCAGATTTAGCAAGCTGTAAGTTTTCGCTTGTGGTGCTAGCTGCGACATAAGTATTTGTATTTAAGTCGAAACGCCAAAATCGTCGCTGACCAGCTTGTCTATTATTAGATAATGCTAGGATGACACCCGCATCACTAATGATAAAATCACCCCAGTCATCCTGAGTGCTATTGGTGAAAACACCTCCAGACTTGGCTTTAATTCCCAAAGGGGTGACGGAAACAGCAGTTTTTCTATCTGTTGATAAATTGACACGGAAAATTTCAAAGTCTTGGGTTGTGGTACCATCTACACCAACGTACAATGCACCATCATAAAATGCTGCACCACCACTCGATAAGCTAACAAATCGACCTGCATAACCAGCAGCAGTTAATAAACTCTGGAAGTCCGCTGTAACGGTAATGTGTTGGTTGTTAATGGCATCCCAAGCATAGATTTTGTTTGCATCACCATAGTAGACAATCTTATTTACATGGTCTGTTGCTGCGGTGTTGATTGCAGTTACACCAAAGCTTGATGGTGCGGAGGTGAATTTGACTGCTGCTCCTGTTGGTGCGTAAATTGCGTAGAAATCTGCTGTTCCAGAAGGTTGAGTGACTGCATACACCTCATTGTAAGGACTTTGGCAGGTGACGCTTTGAGCTAAAGTTTTTTGACTAGGAAGCAAAAAAATAAAGTGGTTGAGGGTAAGGTTGTTAGTACTGTACAAAATATGCTGCTGAAACACCGCTTCTGGAAAGTTTTGTTTTGAGAAAAAGGAGCGATCGCTTTTAAATGTTTAAATAAAGATTTCATTGTTTAAGTACCAAATATTACTGATAATTGATGTAAATATAAAGATGATTTAAAGTTGCTTTTACATTGGTATTAAAACTTTTATTTATAGCTGTTGACTTCCGTATAATTACTAATTGAAAAAAATTGTGTTTATTCAGGTATTAATGTAGAGACGTTGCAGTGCAACGTCTCCGTATCTTCGCTGTGGCTATCCTAGATGCTGGGGTTGTCTGTTGTGTGCGGGATGTTGGGAGACGTAGCATTGCTACGTCTCTACATTATTGGCGGGTTTTTGATTATGTTTATGGTTTTTTAGGATGTTAGGTATTATTGGCGGGTTTTTGATTATGTATGTGAACGTTACATCCATAAATCTGGGGGGTTATTTTTATCCTGTTCCCATTTTCCAGGGTTATTAATGATGTATTGCCGAATTCTATCTATGGAATCATCAAGGCGAATAATACTTTCATAAAAGCGTTCTTGCCATGCAAAATATTCATGTTGATTGCGATTACACCACCGGGTAACAGCGGATTTGTAGGAACGGATAATAGTACTTAAGGAAGCTGGTTTAGGAGATATTTGGGACATGAATTGACTTTGTGTTTCCGCGTTCTTTTGAGATGATTTTGCAGTGTTAGTAGATTTATCAATAACTACAATTCCGTGGACGTGATTGGGCATAATTACGTATGTATCTACATGGGTATGTTTTGCATGATTAGGAATATCTATAAAATATTGTTGGGCAATTTCACCAATTGGTGTTAACTGCACTTTGCCTGAAACAACACCGTTACCTAAATGATAAATACGGTCTTTGGTACAAATAGTCACGAAATACCAACCATTTGCAGCATAATCGTAATCTGGTAAACGAGTGGATTCGATTCGGTATTTACCCTGAAATTTCGGTTGTGTCATAGTGATATTTTTGTTTTTTCGGAAGATTAATGTAGAGACGTTGCACTGCAACGTCTCTTTGTCTCGGCTGTGGTTACTATTTATTGGGGCTGTCTGTGTTGTTTTCGGGATTCGGGGAGACGTAGCATTGCTACGTCTCTACATTATTGGCGGGTGTGATTTGGGTTATGGGAAAATTATTGACGGGTGTGATTTGGGTTATGGGAAAATTATTGACGGGTGTGATTGGGTATGGGGAATT
>JAAUSO010000313.1 GCA_012033205.1 Richelia sp. SL_2_1
TTGTGTCATTGCGAGCGACAGCGTTAGCTTCGCTATACTGCGTAAACGCGCAGCGTGTCCGTCAGGACTCAGCATTCACCCGTAGGGTGCGGTTCATCGCAACACTTTGAGATTGCTTCGTTTCACTCGCAATGACAAATACACAATTAATTTTGCCTAAGTACTTATCAGATACAGTTTTCTGTAATCCTGGCAACACATTTGAGTGACTCTCAATACTAAAAAATGCATTTAAAACACCATGAATTGTAGTTTATTTAGCTTGGTAAATTGCTTACCGTGTTATTAAATCTCAACTTCATTAATTAGGTGAGAGAGTCCCCATGAATGTACGCTGGCGAAAATTATTTGTCAAAATATCCTTTTGGTTAGCATCGGAAATTGTGCTTAATTTCCTCGGAATAGATGACTTGGCTGACTATAGCGAATTTATTTTTGAAAATAAACATTTTAGTGAGAAAATGGCAAGTGGTTGTACAATAAGCCTTCAGCATAGCTATCTGTTTCAGAGACGCTCCGCTAATACTGCACGTGAGATCAGATACATAACTCATCATCTTCTTTTCACTTCAAAGTCTCTTCTACCGAGGAGAGAACCTTTTGAAGAGAAGCTTAGAGTCAATTTTCCCACTTTCCCGTACAACCTCTAAATCATTAAAAAGTACTTTTGAAGCGTAAGGGAGTGTAATGAAGCGCAATAGCAGGATAAACAAATATTATATCAGGTTTTCGGGACGCAAGTGCAATATTAATCAATCCCTTTTTAAGATAAGTTTGTCTTGGAGTTGCTTTTTAAGAATTACTTGCGCTGGTATCGGCGCTTTTTGGCTAAATTCTGTTAACGCTCAAATTACTCCTGACAACACTTTACTCAATAATTCTAGTGTCAAAGTAGAAGGAAATACTAACCTTATTGAAGGTGGAACTACTGCTGGTAGTAATTTATTTCACAGTTTTAAAGACTTTATCGTACCTACGGGCAGTGAAGCATACTTTAATAATGCGGTTGACATCAGTAATATTATTACTCGTGTAACGGGTGATTCGATTTCTAATATTGATGGATTAATTAAAGCTAATGGTACGGCAAATTTATTTTTAATTAATCCCAACGGGATTGTTTTTGGTGAAAATGCAAAGTTAGATATTGGTGGTTCTTTTGTAGGGAGTACTGCTGATAGTATCAAATTTGCAGATGATATTGAATTTAGTGCCAAAAATCCACAAAATACATCTTTACTAACAGTAAGTGTTCCTCTGGGGTTACAATATGGCACAAATCCCGGAAGAATTGAGATTAAAGGCAAGGGTGATACAGAAAGAGGAACGCCCGAACTATTTGAACCAAAATCTGATTTATTACAAGTACCAAATTCTAAAACATTAGCAATACTCGGTGGTGATATTTTATTAGAAGGTGCAACCTTAAAAGCTGATAGTGGAAAAATTGAATTAGGCAGCGTTACCGGAGAAGGTTTAGTAAGTATTACACCACAAGAAAAAGGTTTTGCTTTTGGTTTTGATAATTTAGAGAATTTTGGTGAAATTGAATTATCTAAAAATACGGTAGTTGATGCTACTGGAGATGGTGCGGGTGATGTACACTTAACAGGTAAAAATCTCACTCTTACAGATAATTCCGTAATTGTTTCAACTCAAACAGGTACAGAAAAAAGCGGTGGTATAGTAATTAATTCTACGGATTCTGTTAACTTGAATGGTATAAATGACACTTTTATTCCCAGCGGTTTATATGCCAATAACGTCAGTAAAAATGCAACAGAAAATACAGGAAATATAACTATTAATACTCAACAGTTGACAGTACAAAATGGAGCCACTGTCACTACTAATGTTTGGGAGATGGGTGATGGTGGAGATATTAATATCAAAGCTAATGGCTTAAGAATTGAAGGTGGTGCAAATGTTAGTGTTAATACACATAATGCTGGTAATGCAGGAAATTTGAATATTGATGCCAAAGAGGTGGAAGTAATTGGTACGGGAAATAATGGGAATTCTCCGAGTTTTTTGAGTGTTTCAGTAGAGAAAGATTCAACAGGAAATGGGGGAGACTTAAAGATTAACACTAATAACTTACTCGTTGATGGTGGAGCATTTATCTCTGCTGGTACATCCGGTAAAGGTAATGGAGGTAATATGATAATTAATGCCATTGAATCAGTAAAAATTACTGGTCAAGGTGGTAACAATCCTGGAAATAATAACCAACCATATCCTAGTGGTTTATTTGTTGTAGCCGAACAACCTTCAACTGGAAATTCAGGCTCTTTGATTATTGATACTAAACAAATGCTTGTACAAGATGGAGCATTTGTTAGTGCTAGTAATAATAGTCAAGGTGGTGCAGGAGATATGAAAATTACAACTAATGACTTGTTACTCAAAAATAATGCACGTTTTTTCGTCGGTAGAGTTACCGAAGGTAAGAATGTAGGCAATTTAACGATTAAAACCAATAATTTATTAGTTGAAAGTGGTTCTTCGATGCAGGCTGGTACATCAGGTACAAGCGGGAATTTAAATATTGATGCCCAGGATATAAAAGTTATTGGTACAGGCAATAATGGTAATACTCCTAGTAGCTTGGTTGTTTCAACAAAGACAAACTCAACAGCTAATGGCGGAAGTTTAAATATAAACACTAAACGAATACAAATTGAAGAGGGAGCATTTTTATCTACTGGTACATCTGGAGAAGGCATTGGAGGAGATTTGAACATTAATGCCGAAGAATATGTATATGTGATTGGTAAAGGTGGTAACAATCCTGGAAATAATAATCAGCCATATGTGAGCGGTTTGTTTACTAAAGCAGAAGAAACCTCAACAAGAAATGCAGGAAACGTGACTATTGATACTAAAGAAGTTGTTGTACAAGATGGAGCAACTATTAATACAAGTAGTGATTCAGAAGGTGATGGAGGAGATTTAAGTATTGATGCGGATACAATCTTAGTTGAAAATGGAGCGGAGATCAATGCTGGTACAACTAGTGGGGGTAAAGGTGGAAATTTAACTGTTAATGCAAAAGATATACAATTAATTGGTACGGGGAATAACGGTAATACTCCGAGTTCTTTAAGTACTTCAGCATCATTAAACTCTCAAGGAGATGCGGGAAATGTAGATATCACTACTAAACGAATGCTTGTTAGAGATGGAGCATTTGTAGCAACTAGTACTAGAGGTGAGGGCAATGGAGGAAATTTAATTATTGATGCCCAAGACTTACAAATTATTGGTACGGGTGGTAATAATCCTGGGAATAATAATCAGCCATATGTGAGTGGTTTGTTTACTTCGGCAGAGAAAGAATCATCAGCAAAGAAAGCCGGAGACTTGATTATTAATACTCAACAAATGCTTGTTCAAGATGGCGCACAGATAGCAGCCGGGACATTTTCAGCAGGTGATGGAGGAAAATTAACTGTAAATGCCGAAGATGTTAAATTAATTGGCACTGGTAGTGCTTTATTCGCAAGAGCTTTAGAAAATGGAAGTGGTAATGCGGGCAATTTAACAGTTAATACTAATACTTTGCAAGTTAAAGACGAAGCTCAAATATCTGTGGAAAGTGTTGGAACGGGAAATGCAGGAATTTTAACATTAAATGCTCGTTTTATTAATTTAGACAACAATGCTTTACTTAATGCCAGTACCCAAAGTGCAGATGTTAATAACGAACAGGCAACAATTAATATTATCAACACACGAAATTTAATTTTACGCCGTGACAGCCAAATCCTTACTAATGCAAAAGGTGAAAACGTTCAAGGGGGAAATATTAACATTGATAGTCATACTATCGTTGCCTTAGAAAACAGCGATATCAGCGCCAATTCTCAAAACTCCCGTGGAGGAAGAGTGACAATAGAAACTGAAGGAATCTTTGGTACTCAAGTCCGCGACGTACTTACTCCTCAAAGTGATATTACCGCTACAGGTGCAACTCCTGATTTAAGTGGTATTACAGACATTAATCAACCGGATATAGATCCTACTCAAGGTATTACAGAATTACCACAAAACCCAATTGATAGCGAAGCTTTAATTGCAAGTAGTTGTGTAGTCAGAAGTCGCGAGAGAAAAGGCACTTTCTTTATTACTGGTAGTCAAGGTTTCCCCTATCGTCCCGGTGATGCAGTACCTTCTGTCTACTCTACCGTTGGAGTGCAATCTGTAACAAATAGTATATCTGAAAAACCTCGTCGTCGCTGGAAAATTGGCGATCCCATTGTGGAGCCATCAGGGGTTTATCGTTTGGAAAATGGGCGACGTATACTGAGTCGAGAGTGTATGAAATGATTTGGCACAGCGGTTTTCACTTGGGTGGAATACAAATTTTACCAGAACCGCCGTACTGCTCCCCTCTCCTGTCAGGAGGAGAGGGGATGGGGGTGAGGTTGTATTGAAATCAACTGAAATCTGCTATAAATAGTCAAACCTTCGTTATTTATCTAATTACCACTCGGTTATAAAACTATTCCCCATTCCCAATTCCCTCTTCCCTCTTCCCTCTTCCCCATTCCCTTTATTACAAGTGTTTAACCGCACATGATAAGTGGGTGTGCAAAATTAATTGTGTCATTGCGAGCGACAGCGTTAGCTTCGCTATACTGCGTAAACGCGCAGCGTGTCCGTCAGGACTCAGCATTCACCCGTAGGGTGCGGTTCATCGCAACAC
>JAAUSO010000314.1 GCA_012033205.1 Richelia sp. SL_2_1
CGTTAAGCTTCGCTTATCGCATACAGCAATTGTTCAAGCAATTAACATTTGAGCAGGTAATTTCTATCTCCTCTTATAACTTTATTTTAGAAGCTCTTTTCTATGCAGCTTCATATTAAATTGGTATTACCTAGTAAGGACTCATTTTTTTTCATCCGGGGGTGTGGGGGTTTTCATCCGGGGGTGTGGATGCTTTTGTTTTAAAGCTCAAATACATATGGGATAAAGCTTTAAGACCTAATTTTGTAACTTTTTTTTTAAAACAAAGTTGCAACGAAAAATAGCCGTTTCAGCGTGATTAGTGGTGCGTAACCTGGGCGAATTATTGTGCATTTTCAAAAATGTTGAATATTGATTATCCGGGGATGTGGATGCGGGCAATTATCCGGGGATGTGGATGCAATCATCCAGGGATGTGGATGCGGGAGATTGTCCGGGGATGGGGCTTTTTTTGTTCTCAAACTCAAATCCTTGCTATGTATTGGTTTTACGGTAATAAGTTTGGATATTTGTACTCAAACAAAGCAAGAAAAAAAAAGTTTATTGCAAGCAACAGAAACCTGGAATTTTGTAAACTTATGTAAAACTATGTAAATTTATATCAATTTTGGATATTGACAAGCGTTTGTATTTGTGAGGCTAGTTGTGTATTGATGGAGCGCTCGCCCCGTTCAATCAAGGAGACGAGGTTTTGGGAAATTTGCAGAAAGCCAGCTAGTTTAGCCTGGGACCATCCTTTGGCAATACGTGCTTCTTTGACTTGGCTGCCAGTCAAATTTACTTCTTGCGGTGGAACGGGCGCGGTTTTAGGTTTTGACTGTTTAACTTTGGATTTCAATCGTTTGGCTGTAACTTTGGATGCTATGAGTTCGGGGATGGGGTTTGGGGGTTTGACGGTTAACTTGGCATCTAGAAGATTCTTTATGTATCCTTTTGGTTTTTTTTCTTCGCAATCCGGTCTTAGCCAAGAAGAGTAAGTTTCTGAGTCAAATACAATCTGCCAGTTCAGTTTGAGCAGCAGTTTTATGGCACTATCCCAGCGTTTTTTTAGGTCATATGCTCTGCGGGAATCTGACTGGGCTTTATCTATCACTGTTTCGGGAAATGCAATTCGCAATAGCTCATGCACCTTGTACTTACCATCAAGGCGAACTCGACTATCCAATGTTAAATGTATGGCTAACCTTAGCGCTAGCTCATTGTGGTGGGGGTCAATTTTTAAAACTTGCTGGGCTAAGTATCCAAACTGATATAACGCTTCTCGTGATGTGGCTCCGGCTCGGTTTAAAAAATCTCGCGTCCATAGTCCCGGTTGTATTGTGATATAAACTTCATCGGGCTTATCTATTTTTCCTTCCAAATTAAATTGACCTGTAGCTTGAATATGTACGTTCCACATTCTCCCCACAGGAACGCTACCTACCATTTTCCTTGTTTATTTCTCCCCTCTACCCAAACAGTTCTTACCAAAAGACAATCAAGAGCAAAGGCGGTACTAGCAATTTCTAGTAGGTTTTCTACTTTTGCTTTTTTATGATTTTATCCCAGCCAAATTCTTTAATAATATCGCTTGCTTTGAGATTGAAAGTGCTTTCCCAAGGCTTCTCTTGGTTCATAGTATGAGCAGCAAAAATCAAGTGTAATTTGGCAGTTGTAAAGCCAAATTTATCAATGATTTGTTGAGCCTCATTCCAGGGAAGCATAGTTATATCGCCAGGGCTACAAATATAATGCTCAATGTAATTTTCAGGATTACCTTTGGCTGTATATCGTAAATATGCTATTCCTTCAGTATCTTTATGCCACAAGTCTTTTCTGTTAAGAGCTTCCATACTGGAAAACATTACTGCTGATGAGGGAATAGGAACTACGGGCTTTAAATTTTGTTCTACAATTGGTAAATCTTTAGAAAGCACATTTTCGGTTGCACTTTTCAATTCTGAATTAACTTTTAGTTCTTCTGTAAAGCTTTCTGCTATCTCCTCAGCAAGCTTTTTAACAAGGCTGTCGTATTCAAATTGATGCAGTTTCCCCAACGTATCTTTTTCTATTATCTTGATAGCTGTTGTTGTCGCTATTTCATTAATAAACTCGGAAAAATCGCTTTGCAATACTGTCAATAGTTTGTGGCAATCAAGAAGTAACTTAGGGTCAATTTTTGTGGCAAAGTTACTAATATTAATTACGCCGGAGTTTTTTGAATTGCTAACACTCTGCGTTCTTTTCGGTTGGTTTTTGGTAGTATTGTTTTTTGCCATAAGATTAGTGCTTCCATTGATGATGATTTGGCTATCTTTTTGAGCAAAATTAATTATTATTTTGATGCATGAAATGCGGTCGCCTCATACCACAAAAATATGGCAGGGCAACTGGTTAGAAACATTGCTTACGATAAAATCCCCGCTTCGCTAAAAGCTTGACTAAGAAAATCAAGCAGTCCTAAGTTATCTGCCCACTGGGCAAGATATTCATAGTCGAGGTTTTCAGCTTGCAGCTTGAGTATCCCCAGCACGTCACGCCACTGCTTTTCAGATTGGCTTCCCCTTCCCCAAGCGAGTTTTTGTAATACAAGGTCTTCAGGAGAAATCACCCAAAAAGCTGGCATTCCCTCGACATCAAGCAACTGTCGCCGCACCATTTGCGATGTTGCAAACGCTGAAGTATCCGTAACGTACAGGTCAGCGTTAGCAATGGTTTCGGTATGAGTAATATTGAGCAGACCTTCGCGTCCCCGCTGCAAATCCTCAACCACACCCGCCGGACAGTAGTAACCAGCCGCTTCCAGCGTTGTTACTAACCAAAACGTTTTGGTTAGGTTGGAGATAACTAAATCCAAATTGGGGGTAGAGCGGGGTTCGCCATGAATGGAACTTGCAACACCCCCGCTAACGTAGTAGGGAATGTTGACCGACTCCAGAATTTGATGGAGTTCGCCAGCTGAAGTAATTGAATCTTGAATCCAGACAGTTTCATCACCTCCTGTGGGTTGGAAGCCAGGAAGAAATTTTTCTCCTAGTACCGCACGGGCAAAGTACAGGCGAATTTCTTCTAATGGCGCACTGCGATTTCGGGATTTAATTCCCGCCAAACAAAGTTTTTTTATCCCCCGGTCATGAGAAGCAGCCATTTCAACCCGTTGCTTTAGGGAGAGTTGGCGCAACCGGGTGAACAAGTAGATATCTGTATCAATGCTCGTATCGGCGGCTTGCGATCGGTAGTCGGGAGGGATAGGAGTGTTTGTAAGTACTTGGGGAATTGGTTTTGGAATCATAATTCCTCCTTATCGCAGCAGGTTAATTACAGCTACCTTCATTTATCCCCTTTTATCCTTCTTGGCTGATGAAGAAGTTTCGTTTTCCGCCTCAGATTTTTTCTGGGTAATTGCTTCGACTACTAACCCTTCTACAAGATTACTGACTGAGCGTCGTTCGTTAGTTGCCCAATCAATTAAATATTCTTTAACATCTGGCGTACAGGTAAACATCACTTTTTCTGTCCTGCTTTCTTTCATTTACTTATGACCTGTTCAACACTTGGTTTACAAATTCAGTAAACCTTTTATTGTCAGAAAAATCTTCTACAAATTTAAACAGTGTGTTGATAAGTGTTGAACTTTTCTTTTATCCTAACTCATAGGACGCACAAAGTCTGCAACTTTTTAGGAAAACCAAAACCAAAGCACACCGCGCCCCAACCTAGGACATGGACAACAAACATCCACTGCAACCATGTCTAAAACTTTGTGCAACAACATGTGAGCAGGGGTGTATATAAAGTTGTTTTAAAGGGGAGTCTAATTACATCAAAACATTGAAAACTCTTGTCCAGAGAGTGTTTCGAGTCTTTCAAAAATGATTTGATACCAAATGTCGTCCAAGTTATCAGATAGGTGTCCAAGGGTATTGATACATGATTCAAAGTTATTGACGTACCTGATAACTAAGAATTTCCGGATAGTCATTTACCTGATACATCACCACCGTATATCTATTTAGTACTAGTAGTAATTAATATATGGAAAACAATAACTACTTAAGAAAATACAGTCAGCTCAGAAGCTTTTACGAGCAGACTTTAGGAAAGAAAATCTCAGATATAACTTGGTACAGGTTGGTTGCTTCGATGAAGCGCCATTTAGGGTTTGCGGTAGAAAATCCGTCAAGTGAAGCGATTGTCAAATCAGTTGCACAATTTAAGTCACGCTATAAGCGATTTTCGTTTACAAGTGAAGATTTCCAAGAATGTTGGGAAGTTTTAATAAGTATAGAAACAGCAATCAAACCTTTACCTGTGACTCGTTTCTATACGACTTGACAAAAACGTTAGAGATAAAAGAAATACCTAGAAGCACAAAATATCACTGGTTTAGTCGCTGTGGATTGTCTTATTCAGCTAATAAAAAGTTCAATAACGATGATTTCGCTTTAGTTGCACTTGGTGCTGCCAAATGGGCATTTAATAAGCGTATTATTGCCTCAAAATTTAACACTACCAAACCTAGTATTGAAATTTTAGCTATTGAATGAATATGACTCAAGGACGGAATCTCAAAATCAAACAACAATTAGAGTTAATTATCCAGGACTTACGCAACCGGCACAGTGCGATCACCAATGAATAGTACTTATGTATTCAATGAAAAGAATTATTTTATTGAGTATGGCTTGGATTAATAATAATAATAATTAATGCGTATTTTGCTGT
>JAAUSO010000315.1 GCA_012033205.1 Richelia sp. SL_2_1
GGTTATTTAAGATGCTAATGGAAATGCTATGGATACTACTCACGGTTTCGGCTATCAGGTATCATCCATTCATAAGACCTGGTTACAAACTTTTCAAGTATTATTAAAAAGTATCGGAATTAATAGTAAACTTTCATTAAGCAAGGAGTCTGGATTAAAAGATTTCAATGACGGTTATGGATTATATAATTCTTCCACTTTATATAGAATAACAATATCACAATCAAATAGCATTAAATTATCTAAGCTAGTAAAGTTCAGCAGGTTGGTGAGTTTTGCAGATAGGTCAGTGTCGTATACTATAAAAAGTAAATCCAATATGGTGGTATCAATAACTGACAACGGTATACAGGATTATGTTTACTGCTGTGGAGTAAAAAGTAACGAAACGCTTGCAATTGGAATAGGAATAATGTCTCGGCAGTGTGGTGAGATTAATTTAAGAGATATGCAATTGTGTAATCTTAGCTCTGTGATATGTAGAGAAGAAGATACACCAGCGAGTCTTATGGAAAAAATCAGAGTAGCTACTATTATCGGCTCCATACAAGCTATGGCTACTAATTTTAATGGATTTAGACATCAATGGAAACAAAACTGTGAGGAAGAAAGGTTACTTGGCGTAGACTTAAATGGTCAAATGGATTGTCCTATATTAGTGAATGATAATGGTCAACTAAGAGAAGAACTAAGAGATATAGCAGTGCTAACAAATAAAGAAATGTCTGAATATCTAGGAATTAATCCAGCAACGGCAGTAACTTGTGTTAAGCCTAACGGTAATTCTTCTCAGTTATTAGATTGTGCTTCTGGTATGCATCCAAGATATTCCGAGTTCTATATTAGAAATGTCAGAGTAAATGTAAATACTCCAGTGTATAAAGTGCTGTTTGCATCAGGAGTTCCATTAGTTCCAGAAAACGGGCAGACTTGGGAAAATATGACAGTAGCAGTAGCATCATTTCCAGTTAAAAGTCCTCATAATTCAATTACCAGAGAAAATCTATCTGCAATTGATTTACTTGAGTTCTGGAGATTAAATAAGGAACACTACACAGAACATAATCCATCAGCAACAATATATTATAGAGAATCAGAAAAAGATGATGTTAAAAATTGGATATGGAATAATAAAAATATCATAGGTGGTATAACATTGTTACCATACTCAGATGCTAAATTTAATAATATGCCATATGTAGAAATCACAGAAGATGAATATATAGAAGCTTTAAGTAAATTTCCAGATAGAATAAAATGGGAATTATTAAGTGAATTTGAATTAGAAGATATGACCACAGCAAGTCAAGAACTAGCCTGTAGTGGTGGTCATTGTATTTTGTAGGAGTTAAAAATGGGATGGTTAAGTGACCTTTTTGGTGGAAGTAATCCAGCAATAGATACGTGGGAAGAAAGATTAGACGACTTTGTAGCACAATCAAGTCAAGCTAATCACGATTTAACTCAGAGATTAGTTGACCAGACTGAATCTCTATTAGAAATGATTGGTGAAGATACAGGAACTGGTCATTTTGGTAATATTGTAGATATATTAGAGTCCAGTAGTGATGACGAATTTGGATACTCTGGATGGTGGCCTAAAGGAGATGTTGAATCTGTATGAATTTAAAAAACTATCAAGAATTTACAAGAACAACAGCTATTTATCCTAAAGAAAGTGCGATTGTATATTGTGCTTTAGGATTAATGAATGAGGCTGGAGAAGTTGGTGGTAAAATTAAAAAGTGTATTCGAGACAAGAATTCAGACTTTAATGATGTAGAATTTATTGCTAATTTATCAGACGAAGTAGGAGATGTATTATGGTATGCTACTAGATTACTTGATGAATTAGGAATGAATATTGAAGATGTATTTGAGCGAAACCAAAACAAACTTCAATCAAGAAAAGAAAGAAATGTTTTATCTGGCAGTGGAGACAAAAGATAAATTATGTTACCAGTATTTATAGCACTATTCCAATCAGGAGAAGAAGGAGCTAGTTTAGGATTAGCTTTCTTATGTTTCATAATTATAATGTTCTGTATTATAGGATTCTTTAATATGAAATGATTTATCAAAGTATTATTGATAAAGCAGTGGAAGAAGCTGTAAAATCAACACACCAAAATAAACACGGAGCAGTGTTATTTAAAGGTAAAAAAATATACTCTGTAGGATATAATCAACCGTCAAGGTCTGTACGTTCTATTAATCCTATAGCTAAAAAATGGCATACTTCTTTACACGCAGAAGTAGCTGCCATATTAAATGCAAAAAGAAATGTACAAGGCTTAGATATGTTAATTGTTAGAGTAAATAATAAAAAAACAATTTAGATATTCTAAGCCTTGTTTTCATTGTTTAAATTATATTGATTACTGTGGAATAAGACATATATATTATTCTATAGATTCTTATCCATACATAGATGAATTATGAGCAAAATAGTTATAAAAAGAAAGTTTTGGATTATCGTTTCTTATATTTTAATTATAATAACGATATTAGCCTGTGACCCAGATAAATGTCCACTTATAGGAAATCGTTGTGAATAAAACACCTAAATATTTACATATTACATTAGTTTTTGAAGATGATAAATTAAACCAATCATCATTAATAAATATAGATGGTTCAAAATCAGTTTATATTGATAACATTCCAGAATTTATAGAAAGTAAAATAGAAACAATAAATGGCAAAGCTAAACCAACTATAATTAAAAGAAATATATTTGCCATTGTTGTTGATTATGGCGAAGAAGGAATTAGCTTAGATGACTTTAATAAAAGCACAAGTAGCAACAAAGAATAGAATTAAGCTTTATAATAATTCTTATAGACAATTTGATGATAAGTCTATATATCAATTAATCGTATCAGCAGTTGGAAAACCAGTTACCATTCAATTTGGACCTAAAAAGATAGGTATAGTGGTTAGGAGTTGGCAAGACTTAATGATGGGTCTGCTTGGGTTGAATTTGAAACAGATTTAGACGTATCATTATTCTCTCATCTAGTTCCAGGATTTAAGATTACATCTTCTAAAGGTGAAACTTTTATGACTGTAAGATGTATGGATTTTGCGCTTACTAATAAACCAACAGATAAGACTTTATTATCAATTCAGGAAGTAGTAAATGTTAATTGAAAATATTCTTGGCGATAATATCGGATATGTTCAGTTAGTAGATAGTTTAGGTACTGATAAATCAATTGTAGACGCAGCCAGAGTATCTTATAATGGTGAATCTAAGGGAGATGAGCAAGATAATAAGTTGTTACGTTATTTATGGACTAATAAACATACATCACCATTTGAGATGTGTAGCTTTAAGATTATAATTAAATGTCCTTTATTTATTAGAAGTCAAATTCAAAGACATAGAACATTTAGTTATAACGAAGTATCAAGGCGTTATACATCAGAAGATATTGAATTCTATTTTCCTAAAGAATGGAGACTACAAGATACTAAGAATAAACAAGGTAGTCTGGTAGATAGGTTCGATAATACCAGTAATAATTATTGGAATGAAGAAATGCGTATGAGAATACAAAATTCTGTTGATTTATATAATGAAATGATAGATGATAATGTAGCAAGAGAACAAGCTAGAATGGTTCTTCCACAAAATCTATATACTAAAATTCGTGATGTTTGGTAATCTTAGAAACTGGCTGCATTTTTGTGAATTGCGTTCTGACACACACGCACAATGGGAAGTACAACAATATTCAAATGCTATTCTCCATAACATTATAGCTAAATTATATCCAGAAACATATAAAATATTTATGGATACCAATGAACTTAAATGATGATAATGTTTATGATATTTATAAAAGATATGGGAGAGAATATGACAATGACTGGTTATAAGAAAGATGATACATTTACAAAACCAACGACATTAAACGTTAAATTTGCGGGTTCAGGTGCAAATCTACTTAATGCGGTTGAAAACGTTGTATCACAACTACCAAAGTATGAAAAAGTAATGGACTCAGGAGAAAGACAGGAATTCTCTACTGGTAGTGTTAGAGATATTCAGACTGGTAAGGGTAGATTTGATTTATTGCCATTTCACGCATTAACTAGATTAGCTCAACACTTTGAAAATGGTGCGGTTAAGTATGGAGATAACAATTGGAGAAAAGGTCAAAATTATCGCCGCTATATTTCCAGTGCATTAAGGCATATAACAAAATATATGTTGGGTATGCGAGAAGAAGACCATCTCGCTGCTGCTGCGTGGAACATTATGTGTCTTATTGAAACTGAATATATGGTTAGTCAAGGAATCCTGCCAAACGATTTAAATGACCTATGACAAATCTACCACCGCCAAATGGAACATATATATCAGTATTAGATGAATTCTCCTTAAAAGAATTAGCATATACTCTTGAACAATTTGGTAGTGAAATAGCTTTAGATACAGAAACAACATCAGTAGATTATCTAAAATGTGAACTATTGGGAATATCAATAACTCACGATGTAGGTAGAGGTTATTATATTCCCATACAAAAACATCTATCTCAACAAATGTTATGGGATAATCCTATCGATTTCTTACCACTTGATATAGTTGTTAAAACATCTTAATCCAATACTATCAGACTCAAGCAGACTAAAGATATTGCATAATGCTAAATTCGATTTACACGTATTAAAGAG
>JAAUSO010000316.1 GCA_012033205.1 Richelia sp. SL_2_1
TTTTGAAATAATCAATAATAGGTTTAAATATTTTATAAGCAGTTTGAGCGAATGGATAGTGGCCAAATAAAAAAATGAAATAAGAAAGGATTGAAATAGTAAGTCAACTTTCTGCATGAAAGTAGCAGGAAATTGAATACTATCAATTTCATAAAATATTCTTTGCAAAGGAGGTAATAAAAAATATTTTGCTTCTATAAATAATGTTTTTTCTAAGTTTTTTAATTCAAATTTTGTAAAGCGAAGCATAATCGATACTATCAGTTCACCTTTCCAACCCGATATTTCAATTCTTTTGTAGAAGCGATTAGGTTTAGCTGGCTCTTCTATTGAATTCTCCAAAATGTCTGAAAAACTTAATGGTCGTGCAAATGGATCGCTTAAAAATCTTGTATCGTCTCGAATTGTACGACCATCAATGTAATAAGTATCTTCTGTACTAACATTAATTCCGTATAAATTGACATTATCAACAAAAGAATTAATTTTATCGTATAGCTCATTAGTCTGAAATGGTGTAGGTTTCTCGATTTTTTTTAAATTTTCTTTTACCTTTACTAATATCTAATGCTAGTGTCCATCCCCCTAAATCATATCCACATCCAACGAAAGGTAAATATCGACCATAAATAACTATTTTTTTATTTTGCTCTTTTTCTATCTCTTCAAACTTTTGATTAAGCTTTTGATGAAATTCATGATTTATCGGAATGTTTAAATCTGGAGTAAATGACTTTTTTGAAAAATTATATTTAATGAGGAAATGACGGATTTCCCAACGTTCTTGATATATTATCGATATAACAATCATCTCTAAAATGCAAGGTAACAAAATACCCCAAAAGCCATCAACTAATGAACATAAAATTGCAAATATAAACAGCAGAGTTAGCTTAATATCCCGCTTATTTTTTTTACTTCTAGCAATCAGACAGTGTTTTAATACTGTTGGTAAATCAAAACCATAACAGGGTGCAAGAGCTTGTCGATCTTCATTCAGAGTCTGGTTGATAACGTGTTCGCAAAACTCCTCATTTGAATACGCAGCAGCACAAAGATAGCGAGTCGTTTCTGTATTATTTAATTTCATATATCTTTCACTAATTTAAAGTTCGGTCAGCATCAATTGTTTTATCAAGCACTTCTTAGAGTTAATCTAAAACCCAAAAATCTTAGTAATTAAGGGCAAGATTTTAGTAGACGCTTCAATAAACTGAGTTGCATGAGACAATTCGCTTAGCATTCCTTTTAAAGTTCTACTAGCAGTTTTAACTTTTTTTATCGTTTGCTCACTGCTAGTAGGATTACTTCCTGCTCTGGCAATTTCTTGTACCTGCTCCAAAATTTCAACTTTTTCCTCTAGATATAAGCTAGGGTCACTTTCAATGGCAGTTTTCAATTGTTCAAGTAAATCAGCAAGTTTAACCGAGTCATTGCTTACATCACTCTTCAAATCATTAATAGTTTTATTTACAACTCCATTAACAGCAGCAAATCTACCTACAGCTAACTGTTCAGAATTAATAGTTCCACCAGATTGCACAATACCTTCATTATTTTGCTGATTGCTCATTTTAATTTTTTAATAAACTATTAACAAAAGCTATAAATCCATCATTTGCAAAAGTTTAGGCTCTTCCAACAAGCATTACAGTAATAATTAATGTTTCCATCAAAAGCGTTAAAAGTCTTGCTTCTCTTAAGAATATCTGTTGTCCTTTCACCCTCTCATCATCCATAAATTTACTGAAAAGAACTAGCACAAATCCGGATCAGTTACACCCGACACTGTAGTGTTCCGTAAATGTACTTGTAAGCACTAGCTAAATCAGTAATAATGCGCGGCTTAAAATCATCGCCACAAGGGCTAAAACAAATCAAAGAGGCGCGGGAGAGACGAGAACTTGCCATTGAAAGAGAAGAATGGTTAGATGAAGCAAGTAATTTTCTACTGCCAGTTAAAAATGGTAAGAATA
The DNA here is from genome assembly GCA_012033205.1 of Richelia sp. SL_2_1. Taxonomy (GTDB): domain Bacteria; phylum Cyanobacteriota; class Cyanobacteriia; order Cyanobacteriales; family Nostocaceae; genus Rivularia. The sequence continues at coordinate 1,977 of JAAUSO010000316.1, forward strand.
TTGTTCCGGCAACGGTTTCTATCGGTACTTGGAAGCGCTTTTTGCAAGGAACACCCGTTAAACCCCAGTATTTCAAGGCTTTTTGCCAAGTTCTACAACTCGACTGGGAAGAGGTTGTTGAGACTGAGGAAAAATCATCAACAATATATGATTGGGATGGTGCGCCAAATATACCAATTTTCTCTGAAAGAAGTAAAGAATTACACACATTAAAACAATGGTTAACGACGATAAATGTCGCTTGGTGACAATTTTAGCGATGGGTGGTGTGGGTAAAACTACTTTGGCAAAAAAATTAGCCCAAGAGGTAGATGGGGAATTTGACTACATCATTTGGCGCAGTCTGCGGGAAGCTCCGACGGTAGAAAAAATTATTGCGGATGTGGTGCGGTTTCTTTCCCAGCAGCAAGAAGTTGATTTACCGGAAAGTTTAGGGGACAAAATCACACGACTTATTCACTATTTAAATACCTCCCGTTGTTTACTAATCCTCGATAATGGGGAGTCGATTTTGCAAAGTGGTGCTTCTACGGGTTGCTATCTTCAGGGATATGCAGGTTATGGTGAGTTGTTTCGCAATGTGGGGGAATCTCAACATCAAAGTTGTTTGCTGTTAACTAGTCGGGAGCAGTTTCCAGAAGTGCGACGATTCGCGGGGGAAAGTTTACCTGTGCGGGTTTGGGAGTTGGCAGGTTTGGAGTCAGCATCGGAGATTTTGACTGCGAGGGGTATCAGTGGTTCTGCGGAAGATATTAAAGATTTGGTGAAGCATTATCACGGTAATCCTTTGGCTTTACAAATTGTCCCAGCGACGATTAAAAAGCTATTTAATGGCAATATTCGGGCTTTTTTAAATTCTGGAACTACGGTTTTTGATGATATTGATGATTTATTGACGCAACAGTTTCAACGATTATCAAAACCAGAACAATCTGTGATGTATTGGTTAGCAATTCATCGTCAACCTGTGTGGGAAAGTGATTTAATTGAGGATGTTTTGGGTTTATCACCGAAAGATATTCGATCAGCTTTGAATTCTCTATCACGACGTTGTTTAATTCAATCTACTCATGATGGTGTAACGCTACAAAATGTGGTGATGGAATATATCAGCGAGATATTGATTCGCAAGGTGATTCATGAATTGGAAAGTTGCGAATTAGATATATTGAAAACCCATGCAATAATTCAAGCTTCCGCACCAGATTTCATTCGCGAAAATCAAACCCAGATGCTATTAAAACCAGTAGTAGAATATTTATGCAAAAATCAGACGCAAAAGGTGATCGAACGAAAATTTCGTTTGATTGTTGAGAAGTTAAGAACAGAACAATTAGAAACACCTGTCGGATATGCGGGGGGAAATTTAATTAATCTTTTAATTCAACTGCAAGTAAATTTAACTGGTTACGATTTTTCGCGTCTGCCAATTTCTCAAGCTTATTTACAGGGGGTGGAATTACCACAAGTAAATTTTAGCGATTGCAGTTTTGATAAAACTGTGTTTTCTCAATCTTTAGGGAGTATATTTAGTGTCACATTTAGCCCCGATCAAAAATTACTTGCAACTGGGGGAATGGATGGACAAATTCGCTTATGGAATGTAACCGACGGTACGCAAATTGTAGCATGGCAAGGTCATGATGATTGGATTCGCTGCGTGGCTTTTAGTCCCGATGGTAAGTTGATTGCAAGCTGTGGTAATGACCATACAGTGAGAATTTGGGATAGTCAAACTACAAAATGTTTAAAAATATTGCGCGGTCATACAGACTGGGTGTGGTCGGTGTATTTTGTATTAGGTAAGCGTTTAATAATTAGTGCCAGTAGCGATCGCACTGCGAAAGTTTGGAGTCTGGATTTAGGAGTTTGCGTTTACACTTTCCACGAACCGGATCGAGAAGTTTGGTCTTTTGCGTTTAGTAATGATGGTAAAACTTTAGCCACAGGTGGTGCTGATTCCGTTAAATTATGGAATGTTTGGACAAATCAATGTATGAAAACGTTTGATGAAAGTTCTACACGGGTGCGGACTCTAGCGTTTAGTCCCGATTGTAAAACCTTGGTGGGAAGCAGCGATAATCAAAGTATTACAGCTTGGGATGTAAAGACAGGAAAATGTTTGCGGAGTATAAAAACTGCACCAACTGGAGCTATTTGGGCTGTAAAATTTAGTTCTGATGGTAAAACGGTGATGAGTTGCGGAACCGATAAAATTCAACTTTGGAATCTGGAAAATGGGGAACCACAAATAACGTTACACGAACCCCATCATCGCATTCGCTCTTTAGCTTATAGTCCAGACCAAAAAATGATTGCTGTGGGTAGTGATGACCAGTTAGTTAGATTGTGGGATACTCAAACAGGTAAACCTATCAGAACTTTGCAAGGTTATAGCAATCGAATTTGGACTGTAGCAGTTAATCCCATTCCCAACAATAATGTAGAGACGTTATATATAACGTCTCCACACATCGCGTCTCCACACATCCCGTCTCCAGACATTGCGTCTATACTAGCCAGTGGTAGCGACGATGGTAAAATCAGGTTGTGGAATCCAGCAACGGGAGAATGTTTTGACATACTCACCGGGCTGAAGCCTCGGTGATTCTTGACACTTCACTGAGATGTGCTGGAGAACCAGTCTTACCTTCTCTCTGTGTCCGTTTAGAGTCGTGGCAATGCCCTATCCCGACTTTGT
>JAAUSO010000094.1 GCA_012033205.1 Richelia sp. SL_2_1
TTAGGAGTTTATGGAGTTTAGGTAGTTAGGAGTTTGGAGTTAGGAGTTAGGATGTTTGGAGTTAGGAGTTAGGAGTTAGGAGTTAGGAGTTAAAGGTAATAAATTGCAAATTATCTCCTTATTTCACCATTTGCTTGCTATCCTCCATTTCCTATTCTCCATTTTTTGATAGTATAAATACTGATATTTAAAGCAATAATTATTGCTTTGATAAAGAACTCACGATACCTCTGGAAACTCTGAAAGTGTTAGTGTTAGGCTGCAATCAGTTTAATAATCACTTGCATAAAATTTTCATAAATCGTGAGTATGTTTTCAATTTTTCAAACACCATATCAAAAAGCAGTTTTATTTAGTGTTGGTAGTATAGCTAGTCTTGCCACAACTGGAATCATCACGAATCCAGTACAAGCTGCAACTATGTCTTATAATTCCGAATTTAGCGTCAGTTCAAATCGTTTAAATGGTGAAGTTGCAACCGGAAATTTTTCTTTCACCAAAACTGAACTCGCATCCGGTAAATTCAGTTACAAACTGACATCCTTTGATGCATCCTTGGGAGCCTTTGGAATTAGTAAAAATTTAACTTTGAGCGATATCAAAGCAAATCCAACACCATTTACCGCACTCAACCAGGCTTTTGTACCAGACAAATATCAAAATATCTTACCAAGTGTTTTAACAGGAAAAGATTCTAATTATGTCGGAGATGGTGATTTTCCACCAGATGACTTTACTTACCAATTTACTGGAGAAGAGTTTCAAGATATTCAGAATCAATTGACTCCATTTGTATCTGCTTTTATACCATCTATTGATACTCAACAAGCAACAAGTTTACTAAATTTAGCTTTCAGTCAAGGTGGAAAAGTCAACTTTACAACTACACAAGTTTCCGAATCAGGATTTGTCCAAACATCAGTTCCAGAACCAACTACAATATTCGGCATTGGGGTTGTAGGAGTTGGATTAACTGCCACCCGCCGCAAAAGTCTAGGTAAGCAAATTAAACAGAAAACAGCCGTGTAATCGCAAAACTATCATAAAACTAAGTCGGAGGAGTCACCTCCGGCTTATTTTGAGTAATTTACAACTCGTAAGGAACAAAGGTTTTTTTGGTAGCATTACAGATGGGACAATGCCAATCTTCGGGAATATCCTTGAATGGTGTTCCCGCTGCAATTCCCGAATCTGGATCACCGACTACGGGGTCGTATATCATCGAACATTGACGGCAAATCCATTTTTGTGTCGCTGGGTCGTCATTTGCTTTCTTCTGTGGGGTTGATTTACCATTTAACGTTTCTAAAGCTTCCGTATAATTACGGGCATGATGATTTTCAACGTTCGTTAAAAGACCAAAATTATGTGTGGCTTTGCGGAACATCTCAGCGTGTTCGCGGGATTCTGCTTCTTGGGTTTCAAACTCCGCTACCGCTTTACCATCTCTATCTGCACGTGCTTCTTCTGTAAAACCCGGATACATCGTTTCATATTCGTAGGTTTCACCTTCTACCGCTAATTCTAAACACCGTGCCGCGATCGCCTTTTTTTGTTTTTCAGTTAAAGACTTCGCATCATCTACTACCAACTCTGGATGCATTAACCGAAAGTGAGCAAAAGCGTGTTCTGTCTCCTGATTCGCAGTCTCTTTGAATAGCTTGGAGAGTTCGCTCATTCCCAACTTTTTCGTGACTTCCGCAAAAATAAATATTTCCGATTTGCCATCGACTCCCCACCAAAAGCCGCTTCCAAGTTCTTCGCGGTGTTGGAATTTGATAAATCCATGTTGTGCAACCTCTCTTTTATTCTACGCTGACAAGATTACTGTTTTAGCATCTCTAATCCGTAGTCGTTATGAATTCGATTATAACTTAAATAAAGTCATTATGACTATGGATAAATCCAGATTTTTTTGTGGGGTGGGTGAGAAGCCGGGTTTTTAGAGTGATTGTTTTAACCTTTTTGATTATCCGATTTAAATCGTCCATCCGCAAAATCGCGCTTTTGTAAATGTTTGGTATCGCGCCCGCTAACCCGCTTGCGCCACATCCGAAAACTGGATTCCTTCATGTAGCGACGCATCACGGCTATAACTTCTTTTTCGCTCAAGCCAAATTGTATTTCAATTGCTTCAAACGGGGTTCTATCTTCCCAAGCCATTTCAATGATGCGGTCAATAATTTCGGTACTTAATTCTGGTAATTTACTCATAAATAAAAGGTCAGAGGTTAGAGGTTAAAGGTCAAAGGTCAGAGGTTAAAAGTTATATTCTAATTTATCCCCCCATCCCCTTGTCTCCCTCCCCATCTCCTTGTCTCCTTGTCTCCCTATACCCCATTCCCCATACTAACAATCCCCGACCACTGGACTTTTCCCTGCTTAGCGCGACGGTGGGAGAAGAAGTTTTCTGGGTTTTGGTAGGTACAGTAAGGCGCTAAGGAAATTTGTTCGGGACTGATTCCGAGTTGTTCCATTTGTAAAGCGCTGACTTGTCGCACGTCTATGCGGACTTTTCCGGGTTCTGAGTCGGGAAATAAAGGAGAATTATCTAGTTCTTGTAAAGCATTAATAATTGCTTTTTTGTCTTCTTCTGGTATAAGAGTTGAAGCTAGTTGAATTGCAACATCTTCGGAAACTTGGTAAACTTCTCCTGAAATCGCCGGTCCCATGGCAATTCGTAAATCTTGGAGTTTGCTTCCTTGAGATTGCATCCGGGAAATAGCTTGAGGAATGATTTTTTTGCAGTACCACGCCATCCTGCATGAACTGCTGCTACTTGTCCGGTTTTGACATCGCCAATTAATGCCGGAGTACAATCCGCACTCGCTGTCCACACGGCTTGCAATGGTTGTTCACCAATCAACCCATCTGCTTTTGCTAAGATTGTGTCTCCTACCTGCTCTACTTCATCACCACCTAGACTAAGCTTGTATTCAATTTCCCGTGGGGTGAGAACCTCATTGCCATGTACTTGTTTAAGACGATAAACTGATGCTTCTTGGTGAAGTATCTTGGTCATATCTTCAAGACTATGAGATGAGAACTGTTGGGTGAAAAAGCCGTGGGCAAATTGGGAGAGCAGACTACAACTCAAATAAGGCAATTCCTGCCAACTGTGCCAGTGCCAAGTATGCATATTAGTTTACCTTTTTAGTTTTAGTTTTAATAAAAATCAATTTCGTCAATTCATGCTAACTTGAATAAGCTAATTTCGGTTATGTGCTGTGGTATTAAATAAGCAAAAGCTGAAAGCTGAACTTTTGAGAGAAGGTGAAAATACTTGTTTACCTTTTGACTTGCATATTTTTGAAAGTGTCGCTTCAACAAACAAAACTTTATGGGAATTGCTGGCTCAAGAACCATCCGGCGTTGGTGATGGCGAGTTTCCGCCGATTAAAACAACTCACAGTGATTCACGATATGTAGTAATCGCAGCAGAACAAACTGCCGGACGCGGACAATGGGGTCGTAAGTGGGTATCTTCACGGGGTGGTTTGTATCTTTCTTATGGATTTGTTCCGAAGTTAGATATAAATTCAGGTTATCAATTAACTTTAGCTTCTGCTTGGGGGATTGCCGAACAATTGAGAAAATATGGTATTGAGGTTGAAATCAAATGGCCCAATGATTTAGTGTTAGATGGTCGTAAGTTAGGGGGAATTTTAACTGAAACCAAAGTCCGTACTAGTAAAATTACTCAAGCAGTAATTGGGGTTGGAATTAATTGGACAAATCCGGTTCCTTCTAGCGGGGTTAATTTAGATTGTTGGAATAACCAAGGAAGTCCAAGCAAAATTTCTTGCTTAGAAAAATTAGCTGCTGTGGTTTTGCTGGGAATAGATTCCGGTATACAGTGTTTAGAACAAGAAGGAGTCAATATATTATTGTCTCGCTATACCAAATTGCTTTCTAATTTGGGCGACATAGTTAAGGTTAATGATGATTTTTCCGGAACTGTAATTGGGGTTACTTCTACAGGAAATCTTCATCTTCGTAGATCAACTTCGGATACTTTTTCTGGAAAACCATCATCCGTTTTCCTCCAGCCCGGTACAATCAGTTTAGGCTACCGTAATTCTTCGGATTAAATTGCCTGTTGTTGTCCCAAACTTCAAATTGAGACAATAACTTACTGAAGTTATCTGTAAGTCATAATTACACAAGAGATTATTTAGAAAACAATGACGCAGCGCAAAAACTCTGCCCATAACCATCCGCAATCATCATGGCAGCGCTCGCTACCAGCGCAAAGCCTTTGTTGGCTTGGCAGCTTTAGCTTACTGAGCAGCGGCTTTGTAGTTGCCCAAACAACTTCCGGAATAGACAATATTGTTCCTACTGAAACATCCTCACAAGCAACGAGCGGTGAAAAAGCCACACAAAATAAACCTATTCTCATCAGTGACGCTCCTACACCAGAGCCACCCCAGTCTAAAGTAGAATTTTCTGAACGTCGAGCTAGGCTTAAACAACGATTATCGGTAAAAAAAGATCATCCAGAAAAAACAACCACTTTAAGAACTAAATTAAAACGTCCTTCTACTACAAATTCTGTAGTTGTCAGGGAGAGAAAGGCAGTACCGACTTCACCTTCTAGTGTAGTTATTCAGACAAAACCTCAATCACAGCCCACAGCGTCAAAAGCTCCGATTGATTCTCCTCGGAAAACTCGCACAATTCCTCCTAGAAATACTTCTGTAAGTGAATCGAACAAAGATTACAATAATGCTTTAATCGACCCGACTAATTACGGTAAGAAGTATCAAGCACCCAATTCTGTAGTAGTTACAGGACGTAAGAGTGGTTGTCAATCGGTTGCTAGCGGACAAGGAATTTCTGGTAATTGTGCGACTTCTGTAAGTCAATCTCAAGCTAGTTCGAGAAAAACTCCCGCCAAGAAATCAACACCTAGTTGGTTGAGAGAAAGTCAAAATGCTTCAGTAGGCATGGTTACAGCACCTGCAAAAGTCAAAAAAACAGCATCATCTCCGACTCAAGTTAGTTCTAGTGAAGTAACTAAAACCGTATTGCCGAATAAATCGGTTAATACATATCGTCCTAGCCAAACTATTAAGCGTGTTGCTTCAATTACACCTAATATAGTCAAAAATGCTGTGAGAACTGCTGCTCCGGCTGCTCCGATTAACAGATCAGTAAGCCGAGTTGCTTCTCGTAGTCCCAAACAAGCTTACAGTTCCAATCGCTTTATTCCACAACCAAGCAGTTTTGTCCCCCAGACTACAGTTAGCCAAGAAGCCATTGCTCCTAGCGGTGGAATGTTGAGTGCACCAATCACAGCTAACAATACCGCACCTCGTCCTAGTGCTGTCGCTTACAATATTCCCCTGGCATCTTCATTACCAAAAGTTACTTATAGTGGTAGTGCTTATGGTGGTGTTTATGGCTCTAACTATAATCCTAATGGATTCGTATTTCCTCTTTCCGTACCTTCAGCAATCAGTTCAGTATTTGGTTGGAGACAACATCCATTAACTGGCGATCGCCGTTTTCATTCGGGTATAGATTTAGCTGCGGCAACTGGAACCCCGGTTTTAGCGGCTGATTCAGGACAAGTGGAAATTGCCGATTGGGTAGGCGGTTACGGTATAACCGTTGTATTAAATCATAGCAGCGCTCAGCAAACACTCTACGGCCATATGTCTGAACTATTTGTCCGTCCGGGTCAATGGGTAGAACGAGGAACGGTTATCGGGCGTGTAGGTAGTACTGGTAATTCTACGGGACCTCATCTACATTTTGAAACCCGTCAATTGACTCCCAACGGTTGGGTGGCAACAAATCCAGGAGCGCAGTTACAGTACTCACTCAATCAGTTCTTGCAATCTTTACAGACAGCGCAAGTTGTTGAAGAGTAGGGAATAGGGAATGGGTAATGGGTGATGGTTGATGGGTGATTGGGAACTCAGAGCAATAAATTTATCACGGATTAAAAAGGATTACACGGATTTTAATTCCCAATTCCCAATTCCCAATTCCCAATTCTAATCACGGATTAAAAAGGATTACACGGATTACACGGATTTTAATTCCCAATTCCCAATTCCCAATTCCCAATTCCCAATTCCCAATTCCCAATTCACAATTCACAAATACCCGTGTTCAGCTAAAAATGTGGATGTAATTTCATTTTGAGCGGGTTGAGATGAAAGTGAATGGTTTTCCTTACCAAAATAAATAAATTTCTCTACGTATTTACCGAGAATATCACCTTCTAAATTTACCAAACTACCCGGAATCAAATCGCGAAGATTTGTTTCAGCATAAGTAACGGGAATCACAGCTACTTTAAACTGGGAAATCTCTGGATCGTAATCAGCTACAGTCAGGCTGATACCATTGATAGCAATACTTCCTTTGGGGACTATATAGCGGTCAATGGTTGATGGCGCTTTAAAGGTCATTTCCCAAGAAGTCGCTGTTTGTTCGGAACAGATCAATTTACCTATCCCGTCAACGTGTCCCATGACAAAATGACCGCCTATTTTACTCCCAACTCTTAAAGAAGTCTCTAGATTGACGTAACGTTGTTGAGTTACCAATTCTCCGAGAGTTGTGCGATTTAAAGTTTCGGGGGAAGCAGTGGCAATAAAACCGTCTTTCAAGACATCTTCTACTGTCAAACAAACCCCATCTACTGCTACGCTATCACCATAAGCTAAGTCTTTCATAATTACCGACCATGAAGAGGGAGTGCAAGTAATTTGCCAAGAATCTCCCCCAAGGGATCTCATTGTTCCGAACGCTTGAATTATTCCTGTAAACACGGTTTTTTTGTCCAACTAACTCTATATTTTGCTTATTTTCAACTTAAATTAACTAGTATTTCTGCCATATTCTGTTATACGCAAGTATCATTTTTAACTCTTAAATGTATAGAGCTACAAACACATTTCAGCAAAGACAGGGCATACTGGGGTAAGTACATTATTGTAGAACTAATCAGGTTAGACTGGGAACTGTTATTCACGACCCTAAAGGGAGTTTAATAGAAGCAATTATAGAAAATTAGGACTTATGTTGAAATTTTTTCAAACTTGCCTGGGCAAGAGTATTATTTGTTACCAATTTTGTCGAAGCGCTCAAAGGAATGTAGAGGCATAGTCGATGATTGAAATGAAAGTTGCTGGCATCGCGTTGGATGCAATTACTCGCAGTCCGATAGTACTTCTCAAAGATGCAACAGATCGCCGCGCTTTGCCAATTTATATTGGTCAAGAACAAGCGAGAGCTATTATGGCGGCACAGGAGAATCAAAAAGCTCCTAGACCGTTGACCCACGATTTGATTGTGAATATTCTCGAAGAGTGGAATATGGTTTTAGAAAAAGTGATTATCCACTCCTTGCAAAAAGACACTTTTTATGCATCTTTAATTTTAAAGCAAGGTGAGACCCAAAAAGAAATTGACGCTCGTCCGAGCGATGCGATCGCTATTGCGTTGCGTACAAATACACCAATTTGGGTAATGGAAGAAGTGGTTGCGGATGCTTCAATTCCGGTGGATAGGGATGCCGATGAAGCAGAGCGAGAAGCTTTCCGGGAATTTGTATCTAATCTCCGTCCAGAAGATTTAATCAAGCGTTTTGGTGATAGTACTAGTAATAGCTGAAAGAGTTATGAGTTATGAGTTATGAGTTAAGAGTTAAATAATCAGTTAAGCTTACTCCTAACTTTGTATATAAGTTTTAAGTTAAGAGGTAAAATACTTATTTCACTTAGAGTCTTTGTAACTCCTAACTCCTCACTTTTAACTCCTAACTTTAAGAAAAATGCGATACCGACGCTTTGGGAAAACAAATCTACATTTATCAGTGTTTTCCTTGGGAACAATGCGCTATCTGGCTTCACTTGCTAATGCAAGATTAACTATTCAAGAAGCAGTAGCGCAAGGGATTAATCATATCGAAACTGCTAGTGGTTATGGCAAAAGTGAGGAATATTTGGGTGAAGTACTTAAAACTCCATTGTCTGTATCCCGCGAACAGTTGTATATCACGAGCAAAATCCCGCCCACAGATGATGCTGATTCGATGCGTCGGTGTATTGATAAATCTTTGGAACGATTACAGCTAGATTATCTTGATTGTTTGGGGATTCATGGCTTAAATACCTGGGAACATCTAGATTGGGTGCGGGCTAAAAATGGCTGTATGCAAGCGGTGCGAGAAGCTGTTAGTGATGGTAAAGTACGTCATGTCGGCTTCTCGACTCATGCAGCCTTAGAAATAATTTTGGCGGCGATAAATACAGATTTTTTTGAATTTGTCAATCTGCATTATTACTATTTTTTTCAGCGTAATGCCGCTGCGGTTGAGTTAGCAGCAGAAAAAGACATGGGCATTTTTATTATTTCTCCTGCGGATAAAGGAGGAAGATTATATACACCATCCCATAAATTAAAAGAATTAACTTATCCGTTTTCTCCGTTAGAATTAAATTATCGTTTTTTACTCAGTGATAAACGGGTTACAACATTAAGTGTAGGTGCTGCAACTCCTGAAGAATTGATTGAGCCTTTAAAAGTTGCCGATAATGATGGGGAACTAAAATTAGCAGAAATTACAGTATTTAATAGATTAGAAAATCATCAAAATACAGTATTAAATACAGAAAAATGTAGTCAGTGTTATGAATGTTTACCATGTCCGGAAAATATTAATATTCCTGAAGTATTACGACTGCGGAATTTAGCTGTAGCATACGATATGACAGATTACGGAAAGTATCGTTACGGGATGTTTGAAAATGCCGGACATTGGTTTCCTGGAATGAAAGGTAGTCGCTGTACTGAATGTGGGGAATGTTTACCGAAGTGTCCAGAAAAATTAGATATTCCGGCTTTGTTGAAAGATACTCATGAAAGATTGAATGGCAAAGAAGGAAGGAGATTGTGGGAGTGAAGTACCTTTGAAATTTCCCTACAAGATTTATAAGTACTCGTGCAAAATAAATTAAACATTTCGTTTAGTCCGTGAAGAGGGAAAAGGGAAGAGCGGAGCCTTATATAACTCACGAGTAATTATATAAATAATTTTGCGTAAGTACTTATAACGTTGATTTGAAAAGTGATGGTGATGGAGTTTAGTTAGCTATAGTTTTAAGCATTGTTTAAAATTAATCATACTTAAGTTTTGCAAGTTTTTTTCACACCACCAACGATACAATCACAATGGTGTTATCTGACTTCCCACAACCCGTTATGAAAAGTAACTCCCCACAAATACCCGAACTTCTTGCTCCTGCTGGTAATTGGGAATGCGCGAAAGCTGCTGTCGAAAATGGTGCGGATGCGATTTACTTTGGTTTGGATAAATTCAACGCTAGAATGCGTGCGGAAAATTTCACCGAAGCTGATTTACCGGAATTAATGAAGTTTCTTCATCTTCGTGGAGTCAAGGGTTATGTTACTTTAAATACGCTGGTTTTTCCCCAGGAACTCAAGCAAGCACAGCGTTACATTCGTGCAATTATTGCCGCTGGAGTTGATGCGGTGATTGTTCAAGATGTCGGTATTTGTAGTCTGATTCGGCACATTTCACCTGAGTTTCCTATCCATGCTTCTACTCAGATGACGGTAACTAGTGCTGTTGGGGTGGAGTTTGCTAAAGAACTTGGTTGTAATTTGGTGGTATTAGCGCGAGAATGTTCGATTCAAGAAATAAAAAAATACAGCAGCAAACACAAGCTTCTTTACCTTTGGAAGTGTTCGTTCATGGGGCTTTGTGTGTCGCTTATTCCGGACAATGTTTGACTAGTGAGGCTTTGGGAGGACGTTCGGCTAATCGTGGTGAGTGCGCTCAAGCTTGTCGGATGACCTACGAATTAATTGCAGATGGGCAAACTGTAGATTTAGGCGATCGCAAATATCTCCTCAGCCCCCAAGATTTATCTGGGTTGGAAGTTCTACCAGAATTGGTTAAATCTGGGGTGAGTTGTTTGAAAATTGAAGGACGGTTGAAATCACCGGAGTATGTGGCAAATGTGACTAAAGTTTATCGGGAAGCGTTGGATAGGTCAAAGGTCAAAGGTCAAAGTTTAGAGGTTGAGGATTCGTCTCAATATTCCAAGCAAAAATATAATTTGGAAATGGCATTTTCGCGGGGAATTTATACGGGATGGTTCAGTGGAATCAACAATCAAGAATTAGTTCACGCTCGGTTTGGAAAAAAGCGTGGGGTTTATTTGGGACAAGTCAAAAGTATTAATAAAGAAAAAATAACCATATCATGTAGAGACGTTATACATAACGTCTCCCCAAATAACGTCTCCCTATATCCCGCCTCCCCACATAACGTCTCCATCCCCATAAAACCCGGTGATGGTGTAGTGTTTGACTGCGGACACCCAGAAGGCAAGGAGGAAGGAGGTAGAATTTATGCAGTGGAAAATCAAGGTCAAGATATTGTATTAAGTTTTGGCAAAGGTAACTTAAATTGGCAACGAATTCATGTAGGTGATAAGCTGTGGAAAACTTCTGATCCTGAACTTGATAAGCAATTACGACAAAGCTTTGCAGGGGATAATCCAAAATTTCAACGTCCGATTTCTGTAGAGCTATATGGGGAATTAGAACAAAATTTAGTCGCTATTGCTCGTGATGAAATTGGTCATATAGTACAGGTAGAATCCACAATTGAACTAGTAGAAGCCCATAATAAACCTTTAACAACAGAAAAATTACAAGAGCAATTCGGACGTTTAGGTAACACTCCTTTTTGTTTAGGTGACTTGACAAATTACATCAAAGGTGGATTGATGTTGCCAGTCAGTGAATTAAATAAAATGCGTCGGGAAATCGTAGCAAAGTTAGAAGAGTTAAGAAGTCAGCCTAAACGCTGGGAAATGAACGAAAATGCTTCTTTGAAAAATTTACTTCCATCTTCTGTTTGGTTTCAGGATTATGGATCAAAAAACCGCAGCGGAAAGTGCGGTCTTGGGGAGACCCCAAGTGGAGCAACTTTTCAAGAGAGAGACGCTGAGTACGCAGAGGAAGAAGATAAGGAGAGATTGTTAAATAAAAAGTTTATTAGGGGTGATTCTTTAAATTTAATTGTTTTAGTTAGAAATATTAAGCAATTAGAAGCAGTATTAAAAACCGGAATAAAAACTATATATTGTGAATTTGAAGACACCAGAAAATATCGGGAAGCGGTAGAAAAGGTCAAAGATCAAAGGTTAAAAGGTTAAAAATTATTCTCCCTATCCCCCTCTCCTCTTTGTGGCTCCACCGAGAATTACAAAACCTTCGGAAAATTGGATTTTACAACAAGTAATTGATTCCAATGCCGATGGTTATTTGATTCGGAATTATGACCATTTAAAGTTTTTTGCTCAAGAACAATGTATTGGGGATTTTTCGTTAAATATAGCTAATCCGTTAACAGCAAATTACTTTAAAACAAAGTTTAATTTACAACGTCTAACTGCTTCTTATGACTTAAATATTCTTCAACTCCAAGATTTATTAAAAACCTCTCCTCCCGATTGGTATGAAGTGACAATACATCAACATATGCCGATGTTTCACATGGAACATTGCGTTTTTTGTGCTTTTCTTTCCGATGGAACCGACTTCCGCAATTGTGGAAGACCTTGTGAACAATATGAGGTAAAAATTAAAGATAGAGTCGGAACCGAACACGTTTTACAAGCTGATGCTGGTTGTCGAAATACAGTATTTAACGGTACCGCTCAAACTGGTGCAGAATACGTACATAAGCTTTTGGAATTGGGTTTGCAAAATTTTCGGATTGAATTTGTTAACGAAAGTTCTCAAGAAGTTGAGCAAACTATATATAGATATCAACAGTTAATTAATGGGGAAATTAAAGGTTCACAATTGTGGCGAGAATTAAGATTGCAAAGTCAATTGGGTGTGACTCGTGGAACTGTTGTTAGTTGATTTATTAATATGTAAAAAAGCGATATTTTTAAAATGAAACCACTAAGTAGGATTATCTTTAATCCAGAAATATCATTAAATGGCTATTAATCATGTCAAGCATCGGTTTTTTTCAGTAATCTTTTAAGGGGGAGGGAGTAACTCCTCACTCATCCCTTAACTGCTCCTGCGGTAAGTCCTTGGACAATTTTCCGTTGGAAGAACAATACTAATAAAACTAAAGGTAGTGTTCCTAAAACTGTAGCCGCAGCGATGGGACCATAGGGAATTTCAAAAGTTGATGCACCGCTTAATTGGGCTGCTGCAACGGGAATTGTTTTCATATCTTCGCGGGTAATAAATGTTAAGGCAAAAATAAATTCATTCCAAGCAAAAATAAAAGTAAGAATTCCTGTTGTTACCAAAGCTGGGAGAGTCATCGGTAAGATGATTTGAGTTAGCATTTGCCAAGTATTGTAACCGTCAACTCTAGCAGAATCTTCTAAATCTTTAGGTAATTGCTCGAAAAAGCTACGTAATACTAAAATAGTCAGTGGTAAATTTATTGCAGTATAAGGAATTATTAACGCCAGATAATTATTACCTAAGTGTAAAAATTGGACAATTTCTAGTAATCCTAAAAATAATAATATTCCTGGGAATAAAGTAACAATTAAAATACCCGCAAGAATAATATTTTGACCCTTCGGACGCAACCGCGCTAAAGCATAAGCGGCAGGCGCACCTATACCCAAAGAAAAAGCTGTAGAAACAATCGAAACAAAAGCACTATTTAATATATAACGCCAAAAGGGACGGCGAGTAAATAATTCAGTATAATGACTCAAAGTAATCCGAGTCGGAAAATAAATTGTGGGTAGCTTGGAAATATCTTCGTTAATCTTAAATGAGGTTAACAATTGCCATAAAGCTGGTGCCAAACTAAAGACAACTACAAAAATAATTGCCATCCATAATAATATTTTTTTAAGAGAATTTTTTTCATATCAATATTTAAAGGTTAAAGGTTAAAGGTTAAAGGTTAAAGGTTAAAGGTTAAAGGTAAAGGTTAAAGGTTAAAGGTTAAAGGTCAACTAATTAACACGAGATATACGAAGTAGTAAATTAGCAATTAAAACCGCGAAAACTAGCAACATAAAAGTTACTACAACCAACGCTGCACCGTAACCAAAATCTAAATAGCGCATGATGGTAGAGTAAATGTACAATGATACAACTTCTGTTGCTCCTCCAGGTCCACCACCAGTCATTACCGCAATTAAATCGAAGATTCCGAATGCTTGAGCAAAGCGAAATAAAACGGCTATCAAAATTTGTGGTATCAAAAGTGGTAAGGTTATTTGCCGGAAACTTTGCCAAGCTGTTGCTCCATCAATAGAATGTGCTTCATACAAATCGCCGGATATTGACTGCAAACCAGCTAACAGCAAAATACTGATAAACGGTGTTGTTTTCCACACATCAGCAACGATAACAGCAATCATTGCTAAAGTCGGTTCTCCCAACCAATTTATACCAGTTTCAATAAAACCCAATCGTAGTAAAATATCGTTGGCTACTCCATATTGGTCGTTAAAAATCCAAGCCCAAGCTAAACCAATTAAAGCAGTAGGTAAAGCCCAAGGTAAAATTGCAGTAGTCCTTACTACACCACGACCGAAAAATTGCTGATTTAAAACCAACGCTATTATCAATCCAAAGAACAATTCCAAAGTTACTGAAGCGCTAGTAAATATAATTGTTACCAAAAAACTTTGCCAAAAACGCCCATCTCCCATCATTCTTGCGTAATTATTTAAACCCGAAAAAACTGGCTGTAATTGCGTTCCTAAATTTTCCGTAAATAAACTTAACCAAAAAGCACGAGCAATCGGATAGCCAAAAACCAACAACAGCAACAGCATCGCTGGTATTAACAAAATCCACGCTGTTTTTTGTTCTCTACTCCGAATTGTTTCCATATTAGTTGACAGTTGACAGTTGACAGTTGTTATTTATTTCCCATTACCAATTACCAATTACCAATTACCAATTACCAATTACCAATTACCTATTACCTAACAATTGACGAGTCTCCGAGGCTGCATTTTTCATTGCTGTTTCGGGAGTCATTCTTGAAGTTAATGCAGCAGAAAGATAGCGTTGCAAAATGTCGGATGTTTGAGCATATTGAGCAATAGGTGGACGTAATACTGCTTGATCTACAACTTTTAATAATTGGGGATAATGGGGATATTTAGCAACAATTTGCGGATCAATAAATAACGAACGACGACTTGGTACAAAACCAGCTTCTAAAACAAATTTTCGCTGTGCTTCTTCTGAAGTAAAATAACTAATTGCTTTCCAAGCTGCTTCGGGATGTTTGGTAGATTTAGATATTCCTAAAGCCCAACCTCCCAAACAAGCACCACTATTTCCATTTTTGGTATGTACCATTGGTTTGATAGCAATTTTACCGTCAACAGCCGAAGATTCTGTATTTGCTAAGGGCCAAACGTAGGGCCAATTTCTTAAAAAAGCTGAATTTCCATTTTGAAAAATTCGTCTAGTTTCTTCTTCTTGATATGTAGTTACTCCAGGAGGAGAAATTCCAATTTGAATCGTATTTTTCAAAAATTCAATTGCTGCTAATGTTTCTGATTGATCTAATCCTACTTCTAAAGTTTCAGAATTTACCCAATAACCACCAAAACCTTCGAGGATTTCTACAAACATCGCAGCCAATCCTTCGTATTGCTTTCCTTGCCAAACATAACCCCAATCAACTTTACTTTTTTCTTGTAAAGATTGGGATATTTTGATTAAATCTTCAAAGCTTTCTGGAGGATTAAATCCCGCTTCTTTGAGTAAATCTTCTCGGTAATAAAGCATTCCCACATCACTCCGCATGGGAATTGCATATAGTTTACCTTTGTAACGCCGCCCTTCTACATCAGGGCGTGAAAATGCTGCTAATTCTTGTTGAGTAATTCTATCTGTCAAATCCAACAACCAACCAGCAGCAGCAAATTTTGGTGTCCAAATGACATCCATATTAATTAAGTCATAAGGAGAATCACCCAAAATAAAGGCAGAAGTATACAAATCTTCTAGTAAATTTGTCGCGTTAGGACCTTCAACAATATTAATCCGAATACCGGGATTTTTCGCTTCAAAATCTTTAATTATCCCCTGTCTCCAAGGTTGAGCATCAGGGGCTGTCATCAGCAAATTTAACGTTACCGGCTGCTGTGTTTGGGCTGGCTGTATTGAAAAAAGCACCATACCAAAAACAACAGCAATAAATATCGCTGCAACTCTAAATTTAAGTTTCTGGAATATTTTTCTGAATTTCTTTATCACTTGTAAATTCAACATTGATTGTTAGTCAAATAACACTCGTAACGACATCACATTTCATCTCATTCATAATTTTCGTGATGGCTTATAGGCTTAATATTTCTTTCTTTGTATTTATTAAGTTATTTAAACCTTATTTGCGATTTTAAGTATGGATATTATAGCAGCAACCTCAATTCAACCCGATTATTTCAAAATAACCAGCAATAAATACAACTAAAACAAAAGGTTAAAAGCATTTCAACCTTTAACCTTTAACCTCTAACCTCTAACCTCTAACCTTTTCGCTCAAACACCACATATCGAGCCTTTCCTTGCTCTTTAGCTTGGTACATGGCACTATCTGCATCATCTAACAAATCTGCTGGTTGTTCATGATTAACGCTGCTCAAAGCAATACCAATACTAGCCGTGACTAATATTTTATGCTCGTTAATATCAAATGGCGTTTCTAGATTGTTTTGAATGCGTAGAGCTACATTAGTAGCATCCGTAACATCTTTGATATCTTCCAAAAGAATGGCAAATTCATCACCTCCAAATCTAGCTACAGTATCACCTCCGCGCAAGCTAGACTTCAATAATTGACTTATATTTATCAACAATTTATCACCCATCCCATGTCCAAATTTATCGTTGATTCCTTTGAAACCATCTAAATCTAGGAACAAAACGCTAAATCGATAATTTTTTCTTCGCTTACTATGTTCAAAAGCCTGTGCTAATCTATCCCTAAATAAAATTCGATTAGGTAAACCTGTTATCGAATCATAAAAAGCATTCCGCATCAATTCCGCTTCGGTTTTTTTTCGTTGACTAATATCTTGAAATACCAATACCGCACCTAATATTTTTCCATTTTGATCGCGCAAGGGTGCTACAGTATCTCCAATCGATGTTTCGCTTCCGTCTTTTGCAATTAGTTTACAGTTTTCTGGTAAATTCAAAACTTCACCTGTTCTTATTGCTCGTGCAGCTAAATTATCAATTTCTTCTTCTGTATCTGTATCTTTTAATTGGAAAACTTCTAATAAGTTTTTACCAATAGCTTCTTTTTTTGCCATCCAGTTAACGCTTCTGCAACCGGATTAATAATTTCGATACAAGAATTGATATCAGTGACAATTACTCCACACCCCATACTGTCAATGATTATACTTAAATATTGCTTTTCTTGTTGCAATTCTTCACGTATTTGATGTTTGTAGATAGCCATTTCGATAGCCATAGTAAGTCTCTTTTTATAAACTGTTTGAATAGGGAATTAAAGGACTGAGATACTGTTTTTATACCTTCATAATTTTCTGTAAAATTCAATACTAAAACTGAATAATAATTTTGAATATTTTCTGCTATTTGCTTACTATCTGTTTTTACTATCAGGCAGATACTAATCAGTCATAAACCTGGAATCATTTCTACAATTGTTGTGATTTCCTGAATAACCGCAATTCCTAGAATGGAATATCACCAATGAAGGTAAACTCTTTTTAACATCAAAGGTTTAGTTTTCTTCATTCTCGTTAACTAAGATTTTTGAGATATTCATTATATCCCTTCACCAAACCATTTTATATTCAATTACGTTAGGGGAGCTATGCCCTTCTTGGAGCGTCTCCGATAGAAGAACAAAAGGCTTATCGCCCATCTGAGCCAAATTTAAATATCCATAGCTCTATGATAATAAATATCCAAAGTTACATTGTTCCTGGTTTACAATTATATTTATCAAGATTATCTTAAATCACAGGTTAATGCCGTTATTACTATGTTTTACATCTATTTAATTGCTTAACTTAATTATTTAACAGACTTAATATCAAGTCATTATAGCTAAACATTAATCGATATAAAAATCTTCGGTATAAAAGATATCTTAAAAGCAAATGCTGTGATTCTTTTGACCAAAAATTCCTTTAATTACGGTTATTACTTAACAAAAGCCAAAAATATTACTCTCAAGATAGTCATACATAATATAAGTGGCCGCAAAAGTTTTGATAAGCCTTAAGCATAGCCGAAGTTTCTCGTCGAATCATTTATAAAATAATCCCCCTACCTACTGATATTAAATACAACTGCACTATGTATTTTATTCATAAGATACAACCTTCATAATACTGATTACTGGAAAATAAAAACCTGGATATTGGTTTTGCAAATACCGATAAACACCCCAAAAATTAGATATACTCAAACATTTGTTTAAGTAAATTATTTTTCGTTTATGTCTAAAAATTCAGACCATATAAATATTCAAACTCCAAATAAAAAGAGTTTTAAATATTGTTAGCTTACAGCCAAGAAAAATTACCCCTTTTCTAAGAATAAACAAGATAAGGGTGATTTGAAAATATGCTATTAGACATAAGTTCAAAAATATGCAATCGAGCAGTAGACTTTTTTGGTTGATTCAGGTAAAAGGCTTAAAAATTAAGTAACGTAAATTCAAGGATAAAGTACTTAATGCATTGATAATCACTGTACGTACTTATTTACTTCTAATTAATTCAATCGTAATTTTGCCACCAAAATCTGGAATTGGTGCAGCAGGTTTACTCAAAATTACTTGGACTTGCTTTACTAAATCCTGAGAATGCAAAATAGCATCAGCAATACTACCAGCAAGACGCTCGACTAAAGCAAATTTTGACGTTTTGACCAAATCCTTTACTAAACTAATAACGCTGCGGTAATCGATAGTATCTTCAATCGCATCATTTTGAGCAGATATACTCAAATCTAACCATAACTTCACATCCACTTCAAACCATTGTCCTAACACCTGTTCTTCTGGTAGATAGCCGGTGTAACCGTAAGCGCGAATTCCCGTTAAGTAAATGCAGTCCATAATGAGTTAGGAGTTAGGAGTTAGGAGTTAGTTTTGTAGAGACGTAGCAATGCTACGTCTGTACGGGAGTTAGGAGTTAGTTGACAGTTGACAGTGGACAGTTGTTTTGAACCTTTGACCTTTAACCTTTGACCTTTAACCTTTGACCTTTAACCTTTGACCTTTGACCTTTAACCTTTGACCTTTAACCTAATTATTCCATGCCAATTGGATTTAGAAATATTAACGAACTGTGGGCTTCTATATTTACCGAAACCCTTAAACAAATGGGTTTAAATTGTGCGGTAATTTGTCCGGGTTCTCGTTCGACTCCTCTTACGATTGCTTTTGCAGTAGCGGAGGGTATAGAAGTAATTCCGATTCTTGATGAGCGTTCTGCGGCTTTCTTCGCTTTGGGTAGAGCGAAAGCTAGCGGATTACCTGTTGCGATAGTCTGCACTTCGGGAACCGCAGGAGCTAATTTTTATTCCGCAGTTGTGGAAGCAAATCTTAGTCGCGTACCTTTATTAATATTAACTGCCGATAGACCGCAGGAATTGCGTAATTGTCATTCCGGACAAACTATAGACCAATTGAAGCTCTTTGGCAATTATCCTAACTGGCAAGCCGAATTAGCAATACCTTCCACAAACATGGAAATGTTAGCTTATTTGCGCCAAACGACGATATACGCATATGAACAAACCCTTTATCCCGTTTCTGGAGCAGTACATTTAAATATACCGTTTCGTGACCCTTTAGCACCAATTAGAGAGGATAATCATCTAAATACAACGTCTTTACAATCATTACAATCAGACTTTAATTCAGAAGAATTTTTTGCAGCAGTAACAGACAAATTTAAACCAACCATAACTCATTCTCAAATACCTATTCCCCAAAAATGGCTGGAAACCAAACGAGGAATTATCATTGCTGGAGTAGCTCAACCGCAACAACCGCAAAAATATTGTACTGCGATCGCGCAACTCGCTCAAAATTTGAAATTTCCAGTTTTAGCAGAGGGATTATCACCAGTGAGAAATTATGCTTCACTCAATCCCTACATTATTTCTACCTACGATTCAATATTAAGAAATCAACATTTTGCAACCGAGTTAACCCCAGAAGTAGTGATTCAAATCGGTGAAATGCCTACTAGTAAAATATTACGTCAATGGTTGAGTGAGAATAATCCTTTACGTTGGATAATTGAACCTTCTAACCACAATCTTGATGCTTTACATGGAAGAGTAGTTCATTTACGGATGAATATTGAGGAGATAGAGGGATGGGAAAATCAGGGGATGCGAAAACAAGGGGATACTTATCTTGATATGTGGTTAGGTGCGGAAGTTGATGTGAGAGAGAATATTGATACAGTTTTGGCGGAAAAAACGGAGTTATTTGAAGGTAAAGCTGCTTGGTTGCTTTCTCAAGTTTTACCACCGCAAACGCCTTTGTTTATAGCTAATAGTATGCCAGTACGGGATGTAGAATTTTTCTGGAAACCGAATAATTTAGGTATTCAACCATTTTTTAATCGGGGTGCAAACGGTATTGATGGAACCTTATCAACAGCTTTAGGAATCGCTCATAATCAAAAAAGCAGCGTCATGTTAACAGGTGATTTGGCACTACTTCATGATACCAACGGCTTTTTAATTAGAAATAAATTTATTGGACATTTAACAATAGTATTAATTAACAATAACGGCGGTGGAATTTTTGAAATGCTGCCGATATCGGAATTTGAACCACCTTTTGAAGAGTTATTTGCAACCCCACAAGATATTGATTTTGCTTTGCTTTGTCAAACCTACGGAGTCAAACACCAATTAATTACTTCTTGGGAAGAATTGTGTAGTAAATTGAATCCATTACCAAATACAGGAATTCGGGTTTTAGAAATTAGAACCTCCCGCAAACAGTCAGCGAAATGGCGTAAAGAGAATTTGATAATGGGTAATTGGTAATGGATAATGGGTAATGGGTAACTGATAACTGATAACTGATAATGCAAATCAACTGGCAAACCGCCAAAACCTACGAAGATATTTTTTACCATAAAGCCGATGGCATTGCCAAAATTACTATTAACCGTCCCCACAAACGCAATGCTTTCCGCCCTAAAACTGTTTTTGAACTTTATCAAGCCTTTTGCGATGCCCGCGAAGATTCTAGTATTGGCGTAGTTTTATTTACTGGTGCCGGACCCCATACTGATGGTAAATATGCTTTCTGTTCCGGCGGAGACCAGAGCGTGAGGGGCAAAGCGGGTTATATCGATGATGATGGCATTCCTCGTTTAAATGTATTAGATTTACAGCGTTTAATTCGTTCCATGCCCAAGGTGGTAATTGCCTTGGTTGCAGGTTACGCAATCGGTGGCGGACACGTTTTACATTTAATTTGTGACTTGACAATTGCCGCAGAAAATGCTGTATTCGGACAAACCGGACCAAAAGTAGGTAGTTTCGACGGTGGATTTGGTGCTAGTTATTTAGCACGTATCGTCGGACAAAAAAAAGCTCGCGAAATTTGGTTTTTGTGTCGTCAATACAGCGCCCAACAAGCTTTGGATATGGGGTTAGTAAATACAGTAGTACCAGTAGAGCAATTGGAAGCTGAAGGTATTGAATGGGCGCAAGAAATTTTAGAAAAAAGCCCCTTGGCAATTCGTTGTTTAAAAGCAGCTTTCAACGCTGATTGTGACGGACAAGCTGGTTTACAAGAACTTGCGGGAAATGCCACATTACTTTATTACATGACAGAAGAAGGTGCAGAAGGGAAACAGGCATTTTTAGAAAAGCGCAAACCAGATTTTCGTCAATATCCTTGGCTGCCTTAGAGAATTTTGGATTTTAGATTTGCGGAAAGTTTGGGGTGTAGATTCTCGAACCCCAAAACTTTCCAAGACGGATTTTGGATTTTAAAGACAATCAGAAGTCGGGTTTTTAGGTTAAATATCTGTGAGAAAACACAATCATCATAAAAACCCGACTTCTTTTCCCAATTACCCATTACCCAT
Source organism: Richelia sp. SL_2_1 (assembly GCA_012033205.1). Taxonomy (GTDB): domain Bacteria; phylum Cyanobacteriota; class Cyanobacteriia; order Cyanobacteriales; family Nostocaceae; genus Rivularia. Next base: position 21,129 of record JAAUSO010000094.1, read on the forward strand.
TACCCATTACCCATTCCCAATTCCCCATTCCCCATTCCCAATTCCCATAAAAATTGCACTCTGAAAAACAAAGTGCAATTTTTTAAAGTGCAAGAGCGATTAAAACACTCACAAAGTAAATTTTAAAAACTAGATTTTATTAACGGTTAAAACTACCGTGTATTTTTTGTCTTGAAACTGAACCGTTCCAAATTTTCAGCCATTAGGGAAAAACTGGAAAAATGCTTCTCAGATCAAAAGTTAACTTAATAAAGCTTCTACTTTGACTGGACTAGATATCCGCTCAACAGGAGTTTCTATGTTCTTGACTGCGAAATTATCAGAACCCTTAGCTAATACTGGAGTTGCATCTGGCAAACTCAAAGCATCTTCCAAGCTTTCCCATGAGGGAGCAAAGGGAGAGGCTGCTAAAGAACAAGCTTTCCAACTTCCACGTACCGGCGCTCCCAGTTGCTGACAAACCCCTCCGCGCCGACCTTCTGGGCTGAAGTAACGACAATTTCGGCAAGCTGAAGTGGAGATTTGAGTGCTTTTCATTTTTTTATGCCGCCAGCTGGCTGATTTACATCTTCTATTGTGCTTCTAGACATAAATACTGATTAAACCAGCAACCCATTATTGTGACTAGCTTTTAACGATCCCAGCCCCAAAACTAACTTTATAATCTCTTTATGTTTGTGTCATATTTTTAAATTCTTATGTAACGAAAAAAAAACAAAATCTTGAAAATTATTCTAGATTTTACACTTAAACCAATAAGGGATCGCGATTAATTATTCTACTTTAGATATAGGAGCATAGATATATCCAGCTTTAAGGAATACTCCTTTAGACCAATTAATTGACTATTTAACAACAATTTCCTATGCCCAATTTCCGATTCAAAAAGACTTAGCAGCACAAATCGAACAAACGCCCCAACGTTCTAATTCTCCCTTGGGAGTCGGAGATTTACATTTAGGGCAAAGAGGTAAAGATTGCGATCGCGCTTTTATGGTTTGGGCCCAATTAGCAAAAGCAGTCTGAGGATTTTTTGGTAAGGAGTGAATATTCTGGTTTGAGTCAAGGATATTTCCCAAGTAACTGGGATGCGACTCCGGTGAAATATTTTGTTGCGGAGATGATTTTTTTTTGGTACGCTGCCAACGAGCGGTAGAAAAGCGTATATCTACTAAAGGAGTTGGTAATATTTTATTTAACTTTTTCAGCAGTCTTTGGCGTTCAAAAGTCAAATTTTGCGCCCAAGCAGCGCTAGAAGTTGCTACCCATAAAACTTCGCGTTCAATTGAGATTGGCTGGGTATGAGTGGCAATGACTTTTCCCACAACTTCTTCCCAACAATTTAGTAAGCGTTGTAAGGGCTGTTGTTGGTATAAAGTTTCAATTTGGAGAATTTCTAAAATCTCTGGAATTGATTCAAAGGACATTTTTAATCAAGGTGGGTCAAAGAATTACACCTTGGTGAAATCATATATCTATGATAATTTTCGCTAGGATTAACATAAGGGTATCTGTTTCACAAGTTTGATAATCGCAGCAGGCAGTCGGCACGGAGGCACACGGGCAATGAGTGAAAACCCACTATCTTATTCTTCTGGTAATCAAACATCAAAACCATCTAACCTAAAACCCGCAATCAGCGCGGCACTAGCAAGTTTAGAAGTCCAACTTGATGAAGAATTGGCGCGATATCGTCGAACGCGAATTTCCCATAGAACACCAATTCAAAAAGGTCTTGATAGCTTGATTGCTGGGAAACTGCAAGCTCAAAGTGCCATAACTCTGGCAAATACTCAATTACAGCAGCAAAAACTCACTGGTGAACAGGCTGCCGCTTATATCAAACAACAGCAAGCAAGTAACTCCCAAGCTAAAACCCAAACACCTCCTCCCCCTCCCATACCAGAAACTTTTCCACGAGTGGGTACTAAAAAAGAGAGCAATTCTCAAACTCAGCAGATTTCTGGTGAGGAGCAAACAATACCATCATCCTTAAATCAAAGCAGCATTGTTAAAGCCGATATTAATCCAAATAGGCAAAACGAAAATTTATCCCCATCTAACCATACAACTACTAAGCAGCCAGACGACTATTTAGAATCATCTGAAGCTTTGCTGCGAAGCTTGGCTGAAGAACAACCCCAACCTCAAAAGCCGAAAACTCGTAATGACAGTCTGCTGTCCCCTTTGAGTATTGGCTCAATGCTGTTGCTTTTGGTGTCAAGTATTACCTTTGGCTATATTATATTTAACTTTGATAACCTTCCTCCTCTAACTATAGGAAGCTTATTTAAACGCAATTCCGAAAATAATTCAAGTAATAATACGGACAATGTTAGTAGCGTAGAACCAGATGAAATAGAATTAACCCCCATACCAAAAAATCCCAATCTAGCAGCCGATGCACTTCCAGATATCAATAGTATTGATGATGTCGCAGGAGCAACACCCAAAGCTCAACCCACCCAAGCCGCAAGTCCAGTTCCAGCAGTACCTGCAACCACAGTAAAGCAGGTAGCACCAACAGTTACAGAAAATACTCCAAGGGAACCTGTTGAGCAACCTGAAGCAACAGCAACGCCGCAAAACCTTGATGAAATCAAACCATCGAATGGTGGATTTTATAATGTCATCGTAGATAATACAGATGATACTTTGGCTCAAGTTAGAAAAGTAATTCCAGATGCCTATGTGTCTCCAGAAGGTAAATATGTTTATTTGGGTGCCTTCAAATCCAAAGAAAGAGTCAAACAACATTTAGAACTTCTCAAAGAAAATGGAATTACGGCGAGGGTAGAACAACCAAATTAGAACCGAGAAAAAATGGAGGCTTAACTTATGGGGCTGATGGAGCGTATTCTGCGCTTATTTCGTTCAAATGTGAATAGTTGGACTGCTGCACGGGAAGAACCAGAAAAAATTCTCGAACAAACCGTTTATGAGATGCAGGAAAATTTGGTGCAGATGCGACAAGGAGTAGCGCAAGCCATCGCCACGCAAAAACGCACCGAACGACAAGCACTTCAGGTTGAGTCAATAGCATCCGAATGGTATCGTCGCGCTCAAATAGCTTTGCAACAAGAGAATGAGACTTTAGCGCGAGAAGCTCTTACCAAACGTAAAGCCTACCAACAAAATGCAGCCGCTCTCAGAGAACAAGTTGGGCAACAAAAAACTTTAGTAGCTAAACTGAAAAAGGATATGCAGTCTTTAGAGTTAAAAATCTCTGAAGCTAAAACTAAAAAAGATATGTATATTGCTCGCGCTCGTTCTGCTGAAGCTTCTTTGCGACTTCAAGAAATGCTCGGTGACGTTGGGAATACCAGCTCCCTTAAAGCTTTTGAGAACATGGAAAACAAGCTTTTAGAACTAGAAGCAAAACAACAAGCGATCGCCATATCTGGTACAGACGAATTAGAAAATCAATTTGCAAGCTTGGCAGACAGTGATGATGTGGATACCGAACTTTCGGCAATGAAAGCACAACTACCAAGTAGTACCAAAAAAAATCAACAACCTCCCCAGTAATGAATGAAATTTGACAGCGAAGCCTGTAATATTTCTTTTGATATTTGAGGTTTACAAAGGGGACTAACACAGAAAAGTAAGATTACATTGAAATAGGTAAATATATAAGTAGTAAAAAACCTAACTTTTTATTGCCAGAGCGTAAATCTCAAGAGGAAAAAAAATTATGGGATTATTTGATCGTGTAAAACGAGTAGTCAGCGCTAACCTCAACGACTTGGTGAGCAAAGCCGAAGATCCAGAAAAAATACTCGAACAAGCCATCATTGAGATGCAAGAGGACTTAGTTCGCTTGCGTCAAGGGGTTGCTCAAGCGATTGCTGCTCAAAAACGTACTGAGAAGCAATATAACGATGCTAATAACGAACTTAACAAGTGGCAGCGTAATGCAATGCTAGCGCTGCAAAAAGGCGATGAGAACCTAGCTCGTCAAGCCTTAGAACGTAAAAAATCTTTTACTGAGTCTGCAACCACTCTTAAAGTAAGTTTAGATCAGCAAACCGTTCAAGTTGACAATCTTAAGCGTAGCTTAATCCAGTTAGAAAGCAAAATTTCTGAAGCCAAAACCAAGAAAGAAATGCTCAAAGCTCGGATTACCGCAGCCAAAGCCCAAGAGCAACTTGAAGGAATGGTCAGCGGCATGAATACCAGCGGTGCAATGGCTGCATTCGAGCGCATGGAAGAAAAAGTGATGATTCAAGAAGCCCGCGCTCAATCGGCACAAGAATTAGCTGGAGCCGATTTAGAAAGTCAGTTTGCACAATTAGAAGCAGGTAGCGGTGTAGATGATGAATTAGCTGCTTTAAAAGCACAAATGAGTCTACCCGGAAGCGGAACAGCCAGCCAACCCCAACTACCAGAACAAACTGACAGCAAACAATCAAACCAGAATAAGAGCGAAGTAGTGGATGCAGAATTGGATTCACTACGCAAAGAGTTAGACCAAATGTAATTGTTTATATTTTACCGTTAATTGTTCACAATAGTCCCACAACCGATACGGCTGTGGGATTTTTGCAATTAAAGGTTAAAGGTTAAAGGTTAAAGGTTAAAGGTTAAAGGTTAAAGGTTAAAGGTTAAAGGTTAAAGGTTAAAGGTTAAAGGTTAAAGGTTAAAGGTTAAAGGTTAGAGATTGGAA
>JAAUSO010000095.1 GCA_012033205.1 Richelia sp. SL_2_1
TAACGGTCTGTGGGAATTTGTCAATTAAGGTTAAAGGTTAAAGGTTAAAGGTTAAAGGTTAAAGGTTAAAGGTTAAAGGTTAAAGGTTAAAGGTTAAAGGTTAAAGGTTAAAGGTTAAAGGTTAAAGGTTAGAGATTGGGAATAAACAACTGTCAACTGTCCACTGTCCACTGTCAACTTTCTTACCATTTCCCCCTTGAGCGCATATTGGGATACATTTAATTTGTGCGATTAATTTGTGCGATCGTTAAGGATGCTATTAAATGGAGACCAAAATGAGTCAAGGTGTAATCAACATTAATGATGCAGATTTTGATCGAGAAGTACTGCAAGCCGAACAACCAGTATTAGTATACTTTTGGGCTTCGTGGTGCGGTCCTTGTCAGTTGATGTCCCCAGCGGTTGCTGCTGCTGCTGCAAAATATAGCGACAAGCTCAAGGTTGTCAAAATGGAAGTTGATCCCAATCCAGTTTCGGTTAAACAATATCAAGTCGAAGGTGTACCTGCTTTGCGATTAATTCAAGGAGATCAGGTATTAGCCTCTAGCGAGGGAGTTGTTAATAAAGAGAAATTGATCAACTTATTAGATAATTATTTAATTGATTAGTGGTTAGTGGTTGGTGGACAGTTGACAGTGGACAGTTGACAGTTGACAGTGGTTGTTAGAAAAACCAACAACCAACAATCAACAACTAACAACTAACAATCAACAAACAACATTAAAAATGCAATTTGCGAAGCGTTTAGAACCCCTGCAATCGAATGTATTTGCAGTTATGGACATTGCCAAGGCTAAAGCTTTGGCTAATAATCGTCAGTTAATTGATTTGTCTTTGGGATCTTCCGATTTACCAGTAGAAAGTCATGTCATCGACGCGATCGCCAAGTCTTTGGATGACAAAAGTACTCATGGTTACTTGTTGTTTCATGGAACCCAAGACTTTAGAAGAGCCGCAGCTGAGTGGTATTCGGCGCGGTTCGGTATCTCTGTAGACCCGGAAACTGAAGTGCTACCCCTAATTGGTTCCCAAGAAGGGACGGCACATTTACCTTTAGCTATCTTAAATCCGGGGGATTTTGCTTTATTACTTGACCCTGGCTATCCTTCTCACGCTGGGGGAGTTTACTTAGCCTCCGGTCAAATTTATCCTATGACTCTACGGACAGAAAATAATTTTTTACCCGTATTTGAGGAAATCCCCGCGCCGGTATTGGCACAGTCGCGGATGATGGTATTAAGTTATCCTCACAATCCTACTGCTGCGATCGCAACTCTATCTTTTTTTGAACAAGCTGTATCTTTTTGTCAGCAGCATAATATTGTTTTGGTTCACGATTTCCCCTATGTAGATTTGGTTTTTGCAGAAAAGGAAGCGCCAGCAAGCAGCAATCTCAAGTCTCTTGTTCCTTCAATTTTGCAAGCGGACTTAGAAAAAAGCGTATCAATTGAGTTTTTTACTTTGTCCAAATCCTATAATATGGGCGGTTTTCGTATCGGCTTTGCTATTGGCAACCGCGAGTTGATTGGGGCTTTACGTCGAGTCAAAGCAGTAGTTGACTTTAACCAATACCGGGGAATTTTGAATGGTGCGATCGCAGCTTTAAACGGTCCACAATCGGGGGTTCAAGCCGCTGTAGACAATTTCCAAAAACGTCGCGATGTTTTTGTTAATGGTTTGCATCGCATCGGCTGGCAGGTACCCACACCAAAAGCAACAATGTATGTTTGGGCAAAGTTACCGGAACCTTGGAGTCAAGATTCGATGCAGTTTTGCCGTTCGTTAGTTGAAAATACGGGTGTTGCAGTTTCCCCTGGTGTCGGTTTTGGTAAATCAGGAGAAGGTTATGTCCGCTTTGCATTGGTACATGAACCACCTGTATTAGAACTGGCTGTAGAAAAAATTTCTCAGTTTTTACAGTTAGTTCATTAAATCTTCATTTAAAATTGATACAAAATTAACTCATTTGTATCAGTATTTATAGTAATACCGCGTTAAACTGAGCGTGGTATTACTGATTTGTGGATAATTTTTTGATCAAAAGGTAGTTCCTAATGGCTTTGCGGAGGGATAGAGGGGGTATTTTTTTGAATTAATTATGACTCCTATATAAGTTTTAAAACATTCTAATTTTTTATTAGCCATTACCAATTAACCATTACCCATTAATAATCTTTTATGACAATAACTATCAAAAAATTCGTAATTACGCATTACTTGGCACGATAATTAGCGTCAGCTCTACAGCCCCAGCACAAGCAAGTTCATTTCAAAATGTTGCCCCTGATGATGTTTTAACAAAAACTCCAAAAAGTCCAGCGTCATTTGATAGTAAAGATACCTTGTTAGATACACGGATATCTAATCAACCAGATTATTGTATATCTGTCCCCGATTTGGATTTGTGTAATCAATTCACAAAGGATGATCATAAAAATTCATCAAATATTTCATTGTTTCAAAAAGCTCAAAGCAGCATACAATCAATTCAGGATGCTGAAAGAATTGAAGTCAAAACTTCGGGAGAAGGAATTCAATACATCATATATAATACTGAATTTACTCCATCGCAAAACCAACAGCAATCACATTTAAATACTTATACTACTAGTTATGCTACTGTTTGGCAGTCTAAAGTTGATCGGAGAAAGAAGGTTCCAGAACCTTCGGCACTACTAGGATTTATTGCATTCTATTTATTCGCTGCAAAGTATAAATTGGCAAAAAATAGCTCAGATTAATAAGTTAATTAATTTGTAATCGAAGTTAATATTATTACTTATATCCTATAGCAAAAACTGCGAACATTACACTGAGTTTAGTCCTGAATTAAGTAAAGCGTTCAACTGAGTACGAGAAAAGTTGAAATTTTAGTTAAATTTTAGTTAGTTTATATTTTACCTGTTGAGAATAGAGCTTAACCGTATTGTGTTAAATATAACCACAAGTTATATTTCTCGATGTCAACTTATTTATTTTATCCTTAAAAAAACGTAAAAATTATCATCAAAACTTAAGGTATGGTTAAAGATTAGTTTAACTTTACCTTAAGTTTTTATTTTAAGCTAGGATGAATAAGCAGAAATAATCATGAAGCTAAATTTTGTTGATAGATAACCATTGACTAATTAGCTTTTTTTTGGGCATATATTTTTAAATCAGTCCGATTGGAAATGATATATTTCATTGTTTGACGAATAATTGACTTGTAACCTAATGAGCATAGGTGAAAATGACAGTGCAGCTAATAAGTGCAAAGCAGCAATTGAAGTTACATCAAATCAAAAAAATTTTATTAGTTGAAGATAATCATGCTAATCGGATGCTGTTAGGTGATTGTCTAAATTTTTGTGGATACGAAGTCAAAAGCTTATCTAATGGTTCTAGGTTTTTCTCTACAGTGGAGACTTTTCAGCCAGATTTAATTGTATTGGACTTAAAGTTACCTGATATTGATGGTTACTTGCTGCTAGAAAAAATGCAGCAAAACTCACAAACTGCTAAAATCCCTGTAATTATAGTTTCAGGGTTAGCTTTTAAATCAGATTGCAAAAAAGCGATAAATTTAGGCGCTCGTCGCTATTTCATTAAACCTATAATTCTCAACGAACTTACTCAAGCGATTGAAAAAGAATTATCCTATCACCAGATATAGTATTTGCTTGACAAATTGGACTTGAAAATGCATAAAAAATCATCTTTATTGGGACTTTTCCTTAATTAGATATTCTTCTACACTTTCACTCAAATTTTTGACGGAAGAGCCAATTATGGAAATTTTACGTTGAGCTTGTGCTAATAATAAAATTGCTGATTGTAGTTCGTTGAGTGTTTGATTCATAGCTTCACGATACTGAGACTCAAAGTCTTGGGAATTCATGTTTCTTCTCCTAGTTTTCTCCTACTATATTTCTTTCAAATAACTGCAACTAAAAGGTAAATAAAGAAAAAATTTCCTTTCTCAACCTAAAATAATTAATCTCAAACGATACATGAGTTTGTGATTAGTGTGTAGCTATATTTATACCAATTATATTCATTAGATCGCAGTCTATGAATCCGTTGATTTTCTTAATACTCAAAGCTTTTGAGAAAATCAGGAATTTTGCTGCTCGAATTTGAGCAAATATAACGAATTGATTATCAACAGCCGCTGAAGTATTCAGATTTGACCAAGAAAAGGGTCAAAATAGATGTATTCTTGAAACCCGTCTGCACGGGTTTCGTTTGTGTAGATGCGGTAATAAAGCGCCCGATAAAGTATGAAATTAGACTTTTCAAACAACCTCTAACGCAGCCGAAAGAGTGGCAACTGAAAAAAAATCAAATCCGCGCAAACAACTAGGGATTTTACTTAAAATAGTAAATATGGTCGATTAGTAAAATTTTCCTTTGTTGATTTGTGACAAAAACTGCTGAAACTTTACCACTGCTTAAAAATCCTGAACGTCTGGAAAATCGTCTCAAAGAGATTCCCCCAGAAGCGGGAGTTTATTTGATGCGGGATGCAACTGAGCGTATCGTATATATAGGTAAATCACGAAAATTACGATCGCGAGTTCGTTCTTATTTCCGGGAATCGCAAAAATTAACCGAACGCATCGCTACCATGGTAAGACAGGTGACAGATATTGAGTTCATTGTCACTGATACTGAGACGGAAGCGTTAGCGTTAGAAGCTAATTTGATTAAGCAGCATCAGCCATATTTTAACGTGCTGCTCAAGGATGATAAAAAGTATCCTTATGTTTGTATAACTTGGTCTGAGGAATATCCGAGAATTTACATTACCCGCAAACGCAGAGTTGGTAAAGAAAAGGATAAGTATTATGGTCCATATACTGATTCTCGCTTGTTGCGCTCCATATTGCATTTGTGTAAGCGGATATTTCCTTTACGACAGCGCCCGCAACCGCTATTTAAAGACAGACCTTGTTTAAACTATGATTTGGGAAGGTGTCCTGGTGTGTGTCAGCAATTGGTTACGCCAGAAGAATACCGCAAAATCGTGCAAAAAGTAGCGATGGTTTTTCAAGGTCGGACTTCTGAATTAATTGATACACTGACACAGCAGATGCATCAAGCCGCTGAAGAATTAAACTTTGAAACTGCGGCTCGGATGCGTGACCAAATAGCCGGGTTAAAGTCCTTAAATGCCGACCAAAAAGTATCTTTACCTGATGATACTATTTCTCGTGATGCCATAGCTTTAGCCGCAGACGAAAAACACGCTTGCATCCAATTATTTCAGATTCGTGCCGGGCAATTAGTAGGGAGATTAGCGTTTATAGCCGACGCTCAAGCCGAAGTTGGAGCTATCTTACAACGAGTATTAGAAGAACATTATCAAACTGCTGACTCCGTGGAAATCCCTACAGAAATTTTAGTTCAGCACGATTTACCAGATGCGGAAATTTTAGCGGATGTGTTGAGCCAGCGCAAAGGGAAAAAAGTATCTATCATAACTCCTCAGCGTCAACTTAAGGCAGAATTAATTGAAATGGTCGAGCGAAACGCTAGTTATGAATTGCAAAGAGTGCAAAAATTTGGCGATCGCGATCAAACAGCGTTAGAAGATTTAGCTGGTATCCTGGATTTACCGGATTTACCGCACCGTATCGAAGGTTACGATATTTCTCACATTCAAGGTTCTAATGCCGTAGCTTCCCAAGTAGTATTTATTGATGGTTTACCCGCAAATCAGCACTATCGTCGTTATAAAATTAGAAATCCCAACGTTACAATCGGTCATTCGGATGACTTTGCTTCCTTAGCTGAAGTTATCGGAAGACGCTTTCGTAAATATGTAGAAGATCGACAATTGCAGCGAGCGGGTAATCCTGATTTTCCCGATTTAGTGATGATAGACGGTGGAAAAGGACAACTATCTTCTGTGGTAAAAGTTTTACAAGAAATGAACTTATTAGAAGATGTCCGAGTTGTCAGCCTTGCAAAACGACAAGAAGAGATATTTTTACCCGGAGAATCCATACCCTTAAAAACAGAAGCCGAACAGCCGGGAGTCCAGTTATTGCGACGTTTACGCGATGAAGCACACCGTTTTGCTGTTAGTTTCCATCGTCAACAACGCACCGCCAAACTCAGGCGATCGCGCTTGGATGAAATTCCCGGTTTGGGACACAATCGTCAACAACAACTGTTAGCCCATTTTCGTTCCATAGATTATATCAGGTTAGCTACACCCGATCAAATAGCCGAAGTTTCCGGAATTGGTTCGCGTTTAGCACAGGAAATTTATGATTACTTTCATCCCAGTAAAGGTTAATACCACGGATTAAAAAGGATGCAACGGATTACACAGATTTTATCGCGATTTTCACTTGAGTGGAATACAAATTTTACCTCACCCCGCCCTCAGGGCACCCCTCTCCTCCTGACAGGAGAGGGGAAGGGGGTGAGGTTTTAGTGTATTGGACTCAACTGAAATTTGCTATAATGACCAATTACCAATTTTATTTTATTGAAGGTAATACTTGTTTTTCAACTAATACACGTCTGTCCATACTAATTTCAGCAACATATTCTCTATTATCAAATTCATAAAAAACTAACAAAGTTGTGGAATTCTTTTGATGCGAACCTAAAAGCCGATCAATTTGATCAATCACTTCACTATAATCGCTTCCTGAAACATCAGAAACGGCGATAGTTTTCTGATCTTGTTCATCTAAACGTCCATCATTATTACTATCAGCTTTAACGACTTCATACCACATCCCCGTGATAATTTTATCTTCACGTCTTTGCAATACGACTTCTTGAGCATTTAAAAACAAAAACTTATTTCCAACAACTAATCGCTGTGCTGATTTATCGTTAATATTGAAAAATAAATAATTATAGATTTGTAAAGTATTTTTATCGTAATAGCTTTGGCGAGAATTTTCTTGAGAATTTACAGGTGCCATTAAATAAGGTGTACCTTCAAGTTCTCGAAAACTACCCAATGTCATTTTTATGTTATTATCCTTTTCGGTTTCCTTACTTACTAAATTACTTGCTGTACCTCCGCTTAAAAAATAGCGTCCCATTTGATAGCCTCCGTAGCCGAAGACTATAAGTACAATTAAACCAACACCCAAAAATAGCCAGCGATTCGCGGATTTCATCTTTAATGTTGATGGAAATATGAAATTGAATGTATTTTACAAACAAGTATATTATTTCATTAATTGTTACACAAATATGTTAACTTAAATCTTGCACCTGACCACGAAACACTGAAATAATCATATTTTGTAGTAATTAATTACTCTCACTATTGATGTTTTACTGTAGTCATTAAATGGACTTAAGCTGTTAGACAGGGATTTTCAATCTCTGGCGGACTGAGCGAATTGATTTTAGGTTTGGAATTTTGGTTTAAAGTCAGATAATTTAGAGTATGTAAGCCTTTTTGCTAAATCCTAAAAATAAAGCGTAAATCCTAATTTATCAGGACTTACGCGATACATTCTATATTTGGCTCAACATCAAAAACTATTCACTAAATTGAATTACTATTGGGTATTGGAAGAATCATTAACAGCTTCAAAACCATTAGCTCCGAAAGTAAAATCAACATCGGGACTATTAGCATCATCTGTGTTTTGCGATGAGAAAGGAACAACACCAGTGGGAATCAACTTTACATCGTCAAGCAATATTGCAGAATCGACAATAGAATCAGTTAAATCTACAATTCCAAAACCTAAATCGTATGTTCCAGCTTGAGAAATTGCAACTTTAATAGTTTTACTGTCGGTTGCTTCTGAAAATCCTTGTACAGATTTATCAGAAAAAGTCGGATCGAATGTATCACCTAGTTCCAAAGCAAAATTGCCCAAAGTAAAGAAAGCTGAATCATTAAAAGTTCCAGAGGGTGTAGCTTCATTGGTAAGAAGACTATAGTCAAACTCTAGAATATCCCCCGCTTGTGCAGTAAATGTTTGTTTGATTCCCGAACCTTCTGTCGCATTTCCATCAAGCAGAGTATCGAGAGAAGCAGATGGTAAATCCAGAAATTGCGATAAATCAGACTCTTCAACTGAACCACCCGCATCGCTAAAACCACTAGTAATCAAAGCTTGGAATTCTCCATCTGTCGGATTGATTCCTATTTCTTGTGTTTCAATGCTGGTATCACCAATGGTTCTCCAATTTTGGAAAGTCCCCCCTTCAAAGGAATTACCCTCAAAACTACCGTTGTTAATAAAACTGTCTATGATTAAAGATTGCTCCTGTGAAGACTCTGTTTGTCTTGTTTCAGATATGTCTTCTTGAGGGGCTGTACTGGTTAAATCAGTTACAGGAGTTGTATTTTGATCTGCCATTTTTCTATTTCCTGTTAAGTTCTACCGGGGTTTCTGACGAAACTATTCACATACTAATTCATCGACCATGATAATTTGATGGATATAAAAAAATCGAATATCAAATATTCATTCATTTTCGTAGTTTTTCAAAGTTAGAAATTATTTTGTTATTTTCAGGTTTTTTTTCAATACTTCTGCAAAAAACAGTTTTTTGGGCAAGATTTTGGTTTTATCAGCATATTTTCACGAACAAAGCGTTTTGATAACTTCACTTGCTTAATTCCTATTTATATAAAGATTTTTAGCGAAAATTCAATAATTGAAAAAAAATAATCAAATTTATCATATTACAGGAGTTATGTTCCTTAAATTTTTTATCATAGAAATTGGTCACACTTTTAATAGTTGATTTTTTGGGATAAATGTTTTAGCAGCTTTTGTTTAATTAAATCATTTCATTAAAGTTGATTTGCTAAATTCTCTGTAAAAAGTATTCATTTAAGCAACATTTAATGAGAATATATAAAAGCATCTCGGAATTTTTACTGGAGGTATAGAATTATGGGTAAACCAACTGTTTTTATCGATGGTGCAGAAGGTACTACAGGCTTGCAAATTCACTCGCGTTTAAACCACCGCCATGACATCGAAATCATCACCATACCTCCAGAAAAACGTAAAGATACTCAAGCGCGATCGCAATTGATTAATTCTGCCGATGTCGCCATTCTTTGTTTACCCGATGATGCCGCTCGCGAAGCCGTAAATTTTGTCACCAACCCTAAAGTAAAAATACTAGATGCAAGTTCTGCCCATCGCGTTGCAGATGGTTGGGTATACGGCTTTCCCGAATTAGAACAGAACCGCAGAGAAGAAATCAAACACGCGACACGAGTCAGTAATCCCGGATGCTATCCCACGGGATTTTTAGCCTGTGTGCGTCCTTTAATTGCGTCTGGTATTATTCCTAAAGATTTCCCCGTGACAATCAACGCTATTTCTGGGTATTCGGGAGGAGGAAAAAAGCTAATTGAAGAATATCAAAGTATTTCTCCACAACAAACAGATGCTTATGCTTACGGTATCTACGGTTTAACCTTCGGACACAAACACGTCAAAGAAATGCACAAGCATTCGGGTTTACAGCATCCACCATTGTTTGTTCCGGCTGTAGGAAACTTTGAAAAAGGAATGTTGGTACAAATTCCTCTACCTTTACAAGCGCTGCAAAATCAACCTAGTGGTGAATTGATTCATAATACCCTTAAAGAATATTATCAAAACGAAAAATATGTTATTGTTGCTCCTTTAAAGGATGATTCATTGCGTAAAGGTAAATTTTTTGATGCTCAAGCAGCTAATGATACCAACATGGTGCAAGTATTTGTATTTGCCAATGACGAGACAAAAGAAGCTTTATTAGTAGCAAGATTGGATAACTTAGGAAAAGGTGCTTCTGGTGCAGCAGTGCAGAATTTGAATATTATGCTGGGTTTGGATGAAGATTTAGGGCTTGGGTAAAATAGTCATGGATTTAATATTTGAAACTCAAAGATTACTATTAAAGCCGATATTAGAAAGCGATTTGAATACCCTGCATAGTATTTTCATTAATCCCTATGTAAGGAAGTATTTGTGTGACGATCAGATTTTTTCTTTACAACAAGTTGAAGAAATGTTGATGAAGAATCAAAAACTCTTTGATCAACAAAAATTTGGTCTGTGGTTTATTCAAACTAAAGATGAAAAAGAAATTATCGGGTTTGTTGGTTTGTGGTACTTCTTTGATGAATCGCAACCGCAATTAGTTTACGCTTTACTACCCGAAGCTACAAAAAAAGGTTATGCTACCGAAGCCGCAAATAAAATATTAGAATACTGTTTTAATCAACTTGGTTATCAATATGTTTTAGCAAGTTGCGATCGCCCTAATCTTGATTCTAGGAAATTAGCACAAAAAATCGGCATGAGACAAGTAGAAGAAAAGCTTGTGAATGACAAACCTGTATTGTTTTTTAAAATTGAAGAGAGTAATAAAATCATGGAATATTGTATCAAATAAAATTTTTTCGAGTGCGTTAATGAAATGTAACGCATCATCTTATTTTCCTGAAAATAAAATATTATTTATTCAGCTTGCAGATTTAAGATAATCGAAGAGGCAATAAGCCTTAGTGTCACGGACACTTTTTGCTAAAAGTTATGCGCCAAGCGATCGCGAAAAAACAAACGAAATAACTCGCATCTCAAATTTGCCATTTTACCATACAGACGCACCAACCCCATATTGCACAACTGTCCGGCTTGCACAGTCTCGCAATCTACAGGACTTGATTGGTTGACAATTTCTGTAAACAATGGCAATAAATCGGGATATCGTAGCAGGTTCCACCATTGTGATTCTAGATGGTCTGCATAAATGGTAGCAGCAATTGAAGAATTTTCTAAGAGTTGTTCAAGGGTTATTGTCTGCTGATGCAGATGATAAAATGCCGACTGCAACCGATAGGGATGTCCTCCCAGAAGGGTAATCAATTGCTCGACTTGTTCCGTCGTTATTTCTTCTCCCCATCGATGTGCCAATTCCTGCACCTGAGCATGGGTAAACTCAGGTAAATTCAACACTAGCCCTGTATTCAAGAGAGATTTATTGATCGAAACAGGTATCTGGATTTCGGTGGAATGAACCGTCACCAGTCGGAGGTTGTGCCAAGGATTGCTCTCTACTAACGTTGCTTTAGCTCGCTCAGACCAGGTTCGCAAAAGTAGGAGAAATTCACGAGCAACGTCTGGGTAAGCAAAAAGCTGGTTAATTTCATCGATAGCAATGACTAAGGGGCGATTTTCTCTTGGAGACGCTGCGCGATCAAGGTTAGCTAAGATAACATCCTCGAAGTAGTCAGTGGTGTTCGATTTGCTACCCAAATTGTTGTTATAAAAAGATGCAATCGCATCTGGTAAGTCTAGCTGCTTGCTGACTCTGGCACAGAACCATTGTAAAAAGCGTTCTAGGTTCTGTAAAATATCGTCCTCGGCAAGTTGTAAATTAAGAGAAACAGTTTTATGTCCCAGAGTTTTAGCGTAAGCTAGAATGCGGGTCATTAACGAAGTTTTGCCCATTTGCTTGGGAGCGCGGATATTGAGCAGCGCACCGGGTTGCTGGATGGCTTCGTAACAAAGGGATTCAAGCATGGGACGGTCAATGTAAAAGACTGAATCCAGCGGTATCTGTCCTCCTGGTATGGTTGAGGCACGAAATTGCCGATCGTCTTGCGCTTGTCCCATTCTGTGGGTTTGAGGGGAATTGATGCAAGAATTGTAAACTGATTCGATGGCACAGATGGTTTCATTCGTGAACATTGAGCCAATGTCGGCAAAATTGTCCTGGTGAGTCTCCAGATCAAGATAGTGATAATCGTCTTTTAACAACGTTAGATTAAAGGCATTGAAACAACATTCTAGGGTTCGCTTATCGACTCCTACTGAAGCAGTAAATACCTTGCTGAGGGTATTGGGAGTTAAACCTGTTTCCTCACTCAGGTCTTCGAGAGTATATCGCTTAAAGTTTTGCTGAATTTCTACTTCAGCTTTTGCCTGATTGAGTTTTTTAAAGCCTTGAGCAGTTAGAGTTGCACCCCGTCGCCGTAGTTGATTTTTTGATTGTAATTGCATTTTTAACTACGAATAAAAGTATCAAAATGTGTTTAGTAATCCACTTAGTAGTATAGGTGGATACTGTTATGACTTATGCACTTTGCAAATTTACGCAGTATAGTTATAAATCTTACGAATACAATTCTAAAAAGTTTATTTTGAATAAGCCTACACTTGACAGATACAGGGAAGTTCTATATTGTCAATACTTCTAAATACATAAATATATCAGCTTTAAATTGAAGTTTTCTATAGGTAAAGATAAACAGAATTATATTTATTAACTTGGGGTTTTTCCCAAAGTTAAGAATGACGTTAATTAATGGTTGCGAGATTCTTAAATTTTCGGTGACTGAAACCAATATGAGGAATAGCTTTGGGGATTTACTGGTGCTAAATCCTTAACTTTTTTCTTAAAGTTGTAAACTTTGGTGGTTCTGACGGCAGGAAAGCTGAATAATCATCAACAAATAAGCCAGAGCTTGCTGAACAAGGAGGAGTGCGATCGCGTCTTTTCACATTAACGGTGGGTATTTGGCTTTGTTGAAGTACAAACAAAACCTAAATAAGGAGTCAAGCAAAATGGCTTTAGAAGTCACATACGATCAGATCAATATAGATGGTAAAAAGGAGACGGAGGCATCAATCAAGAACCGCGATCTTGTAAATGCCTTGATCAAAGATCCAGAAGCGACAATTAAGAAGTTACAGTCTGTTGTTGCCAGCATTGATTTGGGACAAATTAGTATAGATGATTACGGAACAGTGATTATCAAAAATCCTGAGTTTGTTGAGAAGGTTAAAAAATTCATCATCAATCCAGTCAGACCAGCGGGAAACAACTGTCATTGTGATGTATGGTAATGTGAACGTTTGGGCGGTAATCCCGTTTAAACCTCCTTACACTTAATCTCCGCGATCGCCAAAAATTGATTCCGTCAATTCAAACTTGAAGTCTCTATATAGCAATTCTCGATCTGGTATAGTACATCAGAGTAGGGGCGATCTGCCGTACATTGGTGTCAACTTAAGCCAGCCAGAGAGAATGAATTTTCTGGCTAATAGCGAAAGTCTACTAAAGTAGACTCAGGATTTTGGACAATTTTATAGTCATCTCAAAGATGACTTTTGCTATAAGCAACGAACTCCAGTTACTTGCGGGATATGGATTTCACCTTAAGTTGACACGCATGATTACCGTATCGCCCCTACTTCTGATGTACTTCATTAGCATGAGAGCACTATGCCTTTGTTCTTAAATATCTATGTCACTACTCAAATGGAGCTGCAATAAATGGATATCAAAAGCGAAACTCTTGAGAATATTATTGTTTCACTAAACCCTTCCTATCTAAATCTTATTCTCTTCTCAACTGAACACTGTAATTTCCGATGTACTTATTGCTATGAAGATTTTAAAATAGGAAAAATGAAGCCAGAGATAGTGTCGGGT
This sequence comes from Richelia sp. SL_2_1, assembly GCA_012033205.1. GTDB lineage: Bacteria > Cyanobacteriota > Cyanobacteriia > Cyanobacteriales > Nostocaceae > Rivularia. The sequence continues at coordinate 13,423 of JAAUSO010000095.1, forward strand.
ATCAAAAATTTACTTCACCATCGCTATAAAACATTAAAATTGTTGGAAATAAGTTGGTTTGGTGGAGAGCCTTTGCTTGCTAAGGATGTGATATTTGAAATATCAGAAACGATTCTTTCATTACAAGAGCAAAATCCAGATTTAAATTATGCTGCAAATTTAACGACTAATGGCTACTTTCTTACTAAGCAGGTTGCGGAAGAACTAATAAATTATGGAATTTCCCTGTATCAGATTTCTCTAGATGGAGATCAACAATTACATAACACTACTAGAGTATTAAGCAATGGTAAGGGAAGTTTTGATGTCATTATGTCAAATCTTTTGGCTCTGAAGGAAATTGAAGCTGAGTTTACAGTTCGCCTTCGTATTCATTACCAAAAATCTACTTATATTGAACTAAAGAGCTTAATTGACATTCTTAATGACAACTTTGGTGGAGATTTAAGATTTCAATTTCATTTCAAGTCTGTAGAACAGCTTGGGGGAGAGAATGATGAGGATATCGAAGCACTGTCTCCCATAGAAAAAACAGAGATAGAAGCATATCTAAAGAATTTTGTTGCTGATTCTCGCCAAATTGATTCTCTGAACAATCAGGACAACCAGTACATCTGCTATGCGTCTAAGCCAAACTCCCTTGCTATCCGTGCCAATGGTCGTATTGCTAAGTGTACAGTTGCTCTTGACGATGAACGCAATGACATTGGCTATATCCAAGAAGATGGTAAACTATGTCTTTTTCAGGAAAAGTTGAAGCCTTGGATAAAAGGGCTAGAAAACTTGGACTTGAAAACATTAGCCTGCCCGTGGGGATCTTTAAACCATAACAAAAAAATAGAGAGTAGCAAATAAATGTATATTGTTCATGGTAATAAGAGAGAAATTGAAGCCTCAGAATCAATATCTGATAATTCCCTTCCACATCTCAGCAATTCCCAAATATTCTATCTAGACTCCTTACAGAAACTTGACGAAATTCGCTCTCGTGGTTTTCAAATAGATGCTGTTAAGCAGAATCAAATCTTCACAGTACCTCATCGACCAGATATTGGACCAGCCGCTTTTGTAGAGCGAGAAGCTAATTGGGGGGCTGAAAATCTCCGCGTTCAGGACTTTTGGAAACTAAAGGCAAGAGGACAATCTGTAAAAGTCGGTATTGCTGATACTGGAATATTTCGGGATCACGATTGTTTTGCATCTTTGAATTTGAAGGAATTTATTGACATCAATATCGAAACCGGAGAAATTTCACAGCCAAATCCTTACGACGGATCTTGGCATGGCACCCATTGTGCGGGGGTTATCTGTGGTGTCGAATCAGATGGTATGAGTCGGGGAGTATCGCCCGATATAGAACTATATTTTGCCAAAACATTCGATGGTTGGAGTGGATCGATAATTAGTCAGAATAAAGCGTTGGAGTGGTTTCATGAAAAACAATGTGACATAGTTTCTTTGTCATTGGGGTGGCCAGGACTTCATGATGATTGGGCAGATGCAATGTTTAAATTAGTCCAGGGAGGAGCGATCGTATTCGTAGCATCTGGTAATGAATTTACATCTCAAAGCCAAACACAACATACCCGTTCACCAGGGAATTACCCTTTAGAAGGGCTGCTCAGTGTTGGTGCTCATAACAAACAGCAGAATATTTGGGCGGAAAGTGGTGGTGGAATTATTGATTGGCCAGACACCTCTTACTTTTCAGGCAAGAAGAATATTATAGTGCCATACTTTGCTGCTCCGGGAGTAGAAATAATCTCATGCGCTCCAGATAAAGGTAAATATAGGAATGAAAGCGGAACCTCAATGGCAACCCCTCACATGGCTGGTATTGCGGCAAACATTCTCTCGTATATTCGTATGAAAGGTCTTGCTAATGAGAAAATTTTAACAAAGCAGATTATTGATAATGCCATCGTTGATGCTGGTCAATCAGGATCTGATGAGCGTTACGGGAAGGGGTTACTTTCTATCGATAAAGTTCTGACACAACTTCAATCTTTGACAGCATGAGATAAGAAACTATGGCTCTTCAGTGCTTATTATGCTAAATTAGCACTTGCGATTAGGGAACTCTTAACAGGGAACAGTGAATAATACATAGGAGGCAGAAGGCAGAAAGTTAGTAAGGATTCAGGTGTTTGAAACCTAGTCAGAGAGCCAGTTTCAAAATTGACTATAATATGAAATCTATTTGCCACAACTTGAGCGAGTAGCATTAAATCTATACTAAGTTTTTATAGCCTTGCCTTTTTTAAACTATTTGATATCTACTTTAAATGTTTAGTATAAAAAGTACTACAAATAGTGATTTCTTTACTTAAGTAGAAAAGCTGAATGATTAGTACTCTTCTTAAAAAGCTAAGATAATAGCAAGCTTGCTGCCGAATGCGCCCTATTTCTTATTCACTGTTCTCTGTTCCCTGTTAAGAGTTCCCTAATCGCGGAGTGTTAATTTCGCATAACAAGTACTGAAGAACCGAAACTATTCTTATTTCCTAAAATCTAATGACTAAATAAAAAAATGGCTAAAGAAAAAATCCTTGAAGTTCAAGATATATCAGTTATTTTAGAGGAAAGTCGATCCACACTTAGCATAAAAGCGTCTGGAAATGTCACATCTAGTGGATGGAAAAGTCCCGAACTTGTGCCACATAGTTTTGAGCAGCCACCACCTGATGGAATATACGACTTCGATCTTGTTGCTGAAGCGCCAAACGATATTGACCTACCCGTAGTAATGCCTATCGAAACTGAGTATAAGCTAAAGCAAATACCAAACAACTTAAAAGGTATCAGAATTCACGCATCAACAAATGTCAATGAGTTCATTCTATGAATATTCAAAATTTTCAAGGAACCTCACAAGCAGGAGACTTTCAAGCTTCTCTTCGTGAAGCTACGAGTGCGATCGCAATCTCCCGTAGGTTGGGTGTCAGCGAGTGCGTAACCCAACATATTATATTGGGAAAATAAAGATTCTTTAAATCACAAAAATGTATAAATTCAACGATTAATAGAAGCTTCAAACAAGTTATAAAATGTTGGGTTACAACGCAAATCTAGATTTTCATATCGCTGCAAATATCTCTTGTGCGTTTCCACCCAACCTACAAGAGATTACTAAGGACAATTTTCAAATTGGCTACAACACAAAACAAATGATTTATTTTCTGATATAATTATTTGTATCAATTGAATATAGTTGACATTTTTAAAATGGAGATGTGACTTGCCTTAAAAATTTTACTAACATTCCATTATATAAAAAATGAAGTTTAAATTCAAAACAATAAATTAATCATCCCACGAAACCAAGAATTTTTTCTCAAAATCCGAAAAATTGTCACAAAAAGAAACATTAGTCATATTCAATGTAAAGTATGACGTAATGTTTAACTACTATACATGAATCATACATAATTTCTTGGAATCAGTCGATAAAAACCCGTCTTTTTTGCGCTTTTTACGGAATTCAGAGAATATGACGCGGCAATTTTTACTTAGGAATTGGTGTAATTGTATTTTGATATGCATGATTGCATACGGAAGCGTAACGCACTCTATCAACTCAAACAAAGCGTTTATAACTGATTATTTTTCCAGTAACTCAAAGAACGTTTCTTTATCAATACCAATATCTTGAATCATACCCATTAAAGTCCCTTGTTTTAGGTCTTTTCCCGAATGAATCGGAACCACAACCCTTTGTCCATGACTATTTTTATAAATAGCATGACTACCCTTTTGACGGTCAAAATAAAACCTAATTTTTCGATTACTTTGATAAATTCCTTAGCTTTAACACTGGGAAAATTACTCATGCTAAGATACTTAGTGGCTTAACAATTAAATTTTCTTTAGGAATTGACAGATTCTCAGCCTTTAAGCTTTCAATATATAATTCAATAGCTTCTGTGATATTATCAATGGCTTCTTCAAAAGAATCTCCTTGAGAATGACAGCCTTTTAGGATAGGACAAAAAGCATGATAACCTCCATCTGATTCTTTTTCTAGAAGAACTGTGTAATTGTAAATTTGTTTGTTGTTGTCCATATATTTCCATCTGTTTACGATCTATCTACTTTTAACTTAGGACTAATACCATAATAAAGGCTTTTAGGTGATATTGGTTAAATAGTGCGATACGCTTCCAGCGTTAAGCGAAGCTTATCGCAATCTCCTGTAGGTTGGGTGTCAGCGAGTGCATAACCCAGCATATGATACTGGGAAAATAAAGATTCTTTAAATCATAAAAATATATAAATTCAACGATTAAGAGACGCTTCAAACAAGTTATAAAATGTTGGGTTACAACGCAAATCTAGATTTTCATATCGCTGCAAATATCTCTTGTGCGTTTCCACCCAACCTACAAAACTGAAGGTTGATGAGCGTGCGATGTTTTTTGTGCAAGTGCGATAATATTGATTTAGTCAGTTGTTGGATCGGGAGCAATCGTGATTACACAGTTCAACATCAACGATACATTGCTGCAAGAGGCACTTTCCCTGGATGACCAGATAACCGTTGATGCCCTGGTCGAAACTGCACTGCGCGAATATATCCAACGTCGTAAGCGACTCAAAGTGTTAGACCTCTTTGGCACTATTGATTATGACCCAGACTACGACTACAAACAGCAACGTCAGCAGGCATGAGCGTCATAGTTGATACCTCTGTTTGGTCACTGGCTTTGCGTCGGAGAACCCCACCCGATTCTTCTAATGTAGTCACCCGATTACGGGATTTAATTACCAATGACCAAGTTGCTTTGCTGGGTGCGATTAGGCAAGAAATCCTTTCTGGCATTCGCAGTTCGGAACAGTTTACCCGTCTACGAGATTACCTGCGGATATTTCCAGATATGGAACTCTTACCTGAAGACTACGAACTCGCCGCAGAGTTTTTTAATACCTGCCGTAGCAATGGTATCCAAGGTTCAAATACTGATTTTCTGATTTGTGCAGTTGCCCATCATCGAAGCTACAGCATCCTCACAACCGATAACGATTTTCACAGTTTCCAAGCACACATTCCTCTTATTCTATTGAGTGTTGAAGGTTAGTGCGATCGCAATACAAGCGTAGGTTGGGTGGAGGCTTTGCGTAACCCAACATATGATATTGGGAAAATAAAGATTCTTTAAATCACAAAAATATATAAATTCAACGATTAAGAGAATCTTCAAACAAGTTATAAAATGTTGGGTTACAACGCAAATCTAGATTTTCATATCGCTGCAAATAACTCTTGTGCGTTTCCACCCAACCTACAAGACTGGTTTCTCCAAGAATGATAAATCTTTAAATAACATTAATTCATAAAAGATATTTTAAGCTATTTTGGTTATTTCGTACATAGCGTGCTTAATTTTTAATTAAAGTCGATAATTTTGTTTAAAATCAAGGCTTACAGGCACTTATGGTCTAAATCTCAGCTTGAAAAGGTGTTTTGAAGTTAATAATGGCTGTAAGAAAATACCAGCAAAGGTTTCAATATTATTTTTCACCCAATTTAGCACGCTAAGTACGGAAGAGCCAAAATACTATCTATAAAATTATTTTTTTTCTTCGTAGAATCAACAAGATTAACAGTACATTTTTTTACAACTATAGCTACCGGAATACCCGGTAAACCCGCACCAGTTCCCAAGTCAATTATAGTAATTGCTTGATTGTCTACGCTCTCTTCCCCTATTTTTTGTGAAATCAAGAACTTAATTCCTCGCAAAGAATCCCACAAATGTTTTTCCCAAAAATCTTCAGGGTTAGTAATGCGGGTTAAATTTAGCTGACGGTTCCCTTGAATAATCAACTCATACAGAGCTTTGACTAGGTAACGTTTTTATAGACAAAAAATGACAGTTGCAGACAAATGTCTATATTTTTTTCATGTATTTTATCAAAACGAAAAATACGTTTCTGTTGCGGCTTTGAATGATGATTCATTACGTCAAGGCAAATTTTTTGATGCTCAAGCAGCAAATGATACCAATTTAGTACAAGTATTTGTGTTTGCGAATGACAAAACAAAAAAAGCCTTATTAATAGCACGATTGGATAACTTAGGAAAAGGTGCTTCTGGTGCAGCAGTACAGAACTTAAATATTATGCTGGGTTTAGATGAGGATTTGGGGCTTTGTTGAATTTAGATGATGCAGATTGCTTTCACCGAGGAATATCGGGAGTGAAATATCAGCAGTGAAAAATTAATTATTCTTTATAATTTCCAATAATTCACAATAATTCATAATTTCTTTTTTCCATGATTTTACCAGCAATTAAGACAATTATTTACTTTTAAGATGCAATTTCATGCAATTTTTAGCGCTTCCACATTTTACTGCGAAATTTGTCACAAAAGTTTGTTAAGTAATGTAAAAAAAGCCCTAAATTTACTTGACCTTAAAAGTAATAAATAAGTTTTTGAGTGTCTGAGTGCGGTACTCTATATAGAATATCCCCACAAGAACGACACATTGGTTTATGACATCAGTTGTTTCGAGTTCTATCACTACTATTCGCATTGGTTCTCGTAAAAGCCAGCTCGCTCTCATTCAGACGCACTGGGTACAGGAACAACTTTCTCTAAGGTTTCCTCATATCAAGTTTGAAGTTCACACCATGTCTACCAAGGGTGACAAAATCTTGGATGTGGCTTTAGCAAAAATTGGTGACAAAGCACTTTTCACCAAAGAATTAGAAACGGGAATGATCAATCGGGAGATTGACTTTGCAGTTCATTCTCTCAAGGATTTACCGACTCGTTTACCATCCGGGTTGGGTTTAGCAGCAATCACCGAAAGAGAAAACCCCGCTGATGCTTTAGTCGTCCATGAAAAGCACAAAGATAAACAACTTGATACCTTACCCGAAGGTGCCGTTATTGGTACGTCTTCTCTACGACGTTTGGCACAATTGCGGCATCATTTTCCCCACTTCGAGTTTAAAGATGTACGTGGTAATTTGAATACCCGCCTTGCTAAATTGGACGCGGGAGAATATGACGCTTTAATTTTGGCAGCAGCAGGATTAGAACGCTTAGGAATGTCAGAACGCATTCATCAAGTTATTCCCTCAGATATTTCCCTTCACGCCGTCGGACAAGGTGCATTAGGAATTGAATGCCTTAGTGATAACAAGCAACTGATATCATTGCTCAAAGAACTCGAACATCCCCAAACTCGCGATCGCTGTCTTGCAGAGAGAGCTTTTCTACGCGACTTAGAAGGTGGTTGTCAAGTACCCATCGGGGTAAATACGGAAATTAATGGTGATAAATTAACTTTGACGGGAATAGTCGCGAGTATTGACGGTACAAAGCGGGTTCAAGATACCGTTTGTGGTTCCATTTACGAACCTGAGCAGATTGGAAGCGAACTAGCGCAGCGTTTGCGTCAACAAGGAGCGCAGGACATCCTAGATGAGATTTTTGCAACCATTCAGCGAGGGTGAACAGTTGACAGTTGACAGTTGACAGTTGACAGTTGTTTATTACCAATCTTTGACCTTTAACCTTTAACCTTTGACTTCTAACCTCTAAAGACTAACCACTAGTAACCAACAACTGATAACTTATAACTGACAACTGATAACTGATAATTCAAATGCGGATTCTATTTGTGGCAGCTGAAGCGGCTCCGGTGGCGAAAGTTGGCGGAATGGGTGATGTTGTGGGTGCATTGCCGAAAATTTTGCGACAGATGGGGCATGATGTGCGGATTTTCATGCCTTATTACGGTTTTCTGCCGGACAAGATGGAAATTCCTTCCGAACCAGTTTGGAAGGGATCTGCCATGTTCAATGATTTTGCGGTTTACGAATCGCTGCTTCCCGGTACTGATGTTCCTTTGTATTTATTTGGACATCCGGCTTTTGATCCGCGCAAAGTTTATGGCGGTGATGATGAACATTGGCGCTTTACTTTCTTTTCTAATGGTGCTGCTGAGTTCTGTTGGAACTACTGGAAGCCAGAGTTAGTTCACTGTCATGATTGGCACACGGGGATGTTGCCGGTATGGCTGCATCAATCTCCTGATATCAGCACAATATTTACGATTCATAATTTAGCTTATCAAGGTCCTTGGCGCTGGTATTTAGAGAAAATTACCTGGTGTCCGTGGTATATGCAAGGACACAATACCATGGCGGCTGCGGTACAGTTTGCCGATAGGGTAACTACAGTTTCTCCAACTTATGCCGAGCAAATTAAGACAGTTGATTATGGTGAAACATTGGAAGGATTACTGTCATTTATTAGTGGTAAATTATCGGGTATTGTCAATGGTATAGATACTGAAGTTTACGACCCTGCAACTGATAAATATATTGCTGAAAAGTTCACCAGTGATAGTTTAGAGAAACGCAAGGCTGATAAAATTGGTTTGCAAGAAGAATTGGGATTAGAAGTTAACAAAAATGCCTTTTTAGTTGGGATGGTATCCCGTTTAGTAGAGCAGAAAGGCATTGATTTAATGATGCAAGTTCTCGATAGATTTTTATCTTATACAGATGCTCAATTTGTGGTTTTGGGGACAGGAGATCGAAATTACGAAACCCAACTGTGGCAAATGGCATCTCGTTTTCCTGGAAGGATGGCAAGCTATATATTGTATAACGATGCTTTAGCTCGTCGTATTTACGCAGGTAGCGATGCATTCTTAATGCCGAGCCGTTTTGAACCCTGCGGTATCAGTCAAATGCTAGCGATGCGTTACGGTTGCGTGCCAATTGTGCGTCGTACTGGGGGATTAGTAGATACAGTATCCCATCACGACCCGATGAATCAAGCAGGTACGGGTTATTGTTTTGATCGTTATGAAGCTTTAGATTTGTATACTTGTATGGTGCGAGCTTGGGAAGGCTTCCGTTTCAAACCACAATGGCAAGAATTGCAGCAACGCGGTATGAGTCAGAACTTTAGTTGGAATCTTTCGGCTAAAAAGTACGTGACTCTGTATAATTCGATTTTAGGTTTACCCGAAGAGGAAGAGAAACTGGAGAAATTCGTAGCCGTTAAATCGTCATAACCGATAGAAGTCGGGTTTTTAAGGTAAATATTAATCACCCACCACATGATTACAAAAACCCGACTTCTTACCTAAGTAGTTCAGTCCGAAAAATTATAACTTGTATGTAGTAGCGCTTTAGCGCTAAGCGCTACTACGAGCCTAATACAGTTATTTTATATTTCGTTACATAGTGAGATTTTTTCTCGCCTACTTACCTATGTGGGATTTATTTAGATATTAATTAAATAATTTATTTTCCAGAATAATAATTAGTAAATTTGAGTATATTCTCTGAAATTGAGATGAATTAAAAAGCATATCATGGCAATTTATAGTCGATTCATTTATCCGTATATATTCTAATTATTTTCCTTTTGATAAAGATTACTCTAAAGCCCTTCCCATTTCAAATTTATTTTGGCAAACTTAAAAATAAGTTACAGAGCGAAAGCAACACTAATAAAACTGAAGATTGTTTCATACAGTAGTTCAGAAAAACTTAGTTGATGTTTAGCTAAATTGATTTAATCAAAGTTCTCAGCGTGCAGCCTTTTAGTAATGTGATATTCGCATTTTTATCTGGTGAATATTGCAGTTGTTGAAAGATAGTGTCAGGGATTAGTGCAAATACCATTTGTTAATTAAACAAGATTGTACCTTGACCCTAGAGAATTAAAATGAAAGAAGTTTTAGAATTGATTGAACAGAAAAAGCAAGAATTTGCCAAGTTGCCGTTTTTTGAATATTTAGGAGATGAAAGTATCGATCCGAGGCAAAGATTAGTTTGGGTACCTTATATATCTCCTTTAGTGATGACTTTTGGGGAATTAAATAAGTATATTTTGCGAAAAGAGCTTATTAATCTAGATATTGAATTACCGAATAACAAGGTTCAAAGTCTAATAAATCAGCATACTTACGAAGATGATCATCATTGGATTTGGTTCTTAGAAGATTTGGAAAAATGGGATTTAACCCTTTTGTTCGTTTTACTGATGTTTTAAAGTTTCTTTGGAGTAAAGAAACTCAAGCAGCACGTTATGTAGCTTATGAATTAGTAATATCTGCTTTCAACAAAGATCCAATGTTGAAACTAGCAGCCCTTGAATCTGTAGAAGCTACAGGAAATGTTGGTTTTTCCATATTTGCAAAAGTAGGTCAAGAGCTTCAAGAAATTACTCACCAGAAATATCGTTATTTTAGTAAAAGTCATCTTGATGTGGAAATGGGTCATATTTATGGAGAAAAGAATAATGTAGAACAATTTCTGTATTTACAAACAATTTTATTAACGCCAGATCAACGCACACAAGCTTTTGAATTAGTTGAGAAAATTTTTGATAGTTTTACGGAATTGTTAAATCAAATGATGATATATGTTAGTCATAAATCTATAGACCAACCATTTATAAATCAATCTTTTTATCAAAATCAATTAGCAATTAAGTAATTCTTGTAACTGGCTATACCACACAACTAATTAAATTAACCATTGTTGAATTTTAGCTAAGAAAAAATATCAAAAAATTGTAATTGTTTAAAACAGATTATATAAAGTTATGAATGAAGACATTAAAATAAAGAATCTGATAATTGTTGGTGGCGGTTCAACAGGATGGATAGCTGCTGCTTATCTAACAAAAGCATTACAAGGCAGTGTAAATATAACTCTAATTGAATCTGATGCAATAGGTACTTTAGGTGTGGGTGAAGGTACTGTACCTAGCATCAAACCGGAATTTTTTGATTTTTTAGAAATACCAGAAGAAGAATGGATGCCACGATGTAACGCAACTTACAAAATGGGTGTAAAGTTTGTCAATTGGGGTTATCCATCAACGAAGAATGATAAAGATAGTTTTTATCATGTTTTTGGTGAATCACAGGAATTAGATGGGATTCCTTTAACTCACTATTGGCTTAGAAAGCGCTTCGGTGGATACGAAATTCCCATGTCTTATGCCTGTTATCCAAGCCCAGCTTTGTGTGATGCTTATAAGTCTCCTAAATACTCTGACGGAAGAACTGCCGTTAATTATTCATACCATTTTGACGCTGGACTAGTTGGTGAGTTTTTAAAAAGTTGGGCAACAAAGAGAGGAGTTAGACGAATTGTAGATCGGATTGTTGATGTAATTTTAGATACTTCTGGTAATATTGAATCTTTAACAACCGAAAAATGTTGTAATTACAAAGCTGATTTATATTTAGATTGTTCGGGCTTTGGAGGAATTCTAATTAATAAAGCATTAAAAGAACCTTTTATATCTTACTCGGATAGTCTCTTATGCGATAGTGCAGTTACTATACGTATTCCTAAGAATAATAAAAATGAAAAATTACAAGGTTATACAACTGCGACTGCATTAAGTTCTGGTTGGGTATGGGAAGTTCCTGTCTGGGGTCGTTTGGGTGCGGGTTATGTTTATTCACAAAATTTTAAAACTGCTGAAAATGCAGAAAAAGAATTAAGAGATTTTCTTGGAGCAGATGCAAAGAATCTCCCTGCAAAACATTTAAAAATGAGAGTAGGAAGAACCCAGCGAGCTTGGGTGAATAATTGTATAAGTCTAGGATTATCTTGTGGGTTTATAGAACCACTTGAAGCCACAGGAATTTATACTATTTATTCTGCTTTACATTATTTAGTAAAGTATTTTCCTGATAAGAGCATGAATCCAGGTTTAAGGAATAAATATAACGAAAGAATCGCTTATATGTTTGACGATATCAGGGATTTTATTGTTATGCATTATTGTATGACATCGAGAGAAGACACACCTTTCTGGAAAGCGAATAAATTTGATTTAGTTATTCCTGATTCTTTACAAAAATTGTTAGAAGTCTATCGTTCTGGCGCACCTGTCAATATGCCTTATACAAGTGATAGCTTCTATAATCAAGTATTTGAAGCTGGTTTTGACCGTTTCTGGACTAATAGCAACTATTTAGCAATTTTGACAGGGATGAATGTCTTACCTGATTCGGCATTACCTATTTTAGAACATAAAAAAGAGTCTTTGGAAAAAGCGGAGGTAGGTTTTGAGTTAATTAAATATAGTACAGAAAAGCTGTTGAATGAATTACCTTCCCATTATGAATATATAAAGGGTTTGCATAATAAGCTTGAGCTTGATGCTAATTTTTCATCCAACAGACTGGTATTAGGATGAGTCACTAAACATAAGAATTGTTAATTTTTGACATACTCACCGGGCTGAAGCCTCGGTGATTCTTGACACTTCACTGAGATGTGCTGGAGAACCAGTCTTACCTTCTCTCTGTGTCCGTTTAGAGTCGTGGCAATGCCCTATCCCGACTTTGT
>JAAUSO010000317.1 GCA_012033205.1 Richelia sp. SL_2_1
TTCATCAAAAATCAAAGCACATCTATTATTTTTACAGGTAATATCAAAATGAGAAGATAATTGACAGTTAGGAGTTAGGAGTTAGGAGTTAAACCATCAACTGTCAACTGTCAACTGTCAACTGTCCACTGTCAACTATCCACTAAATGAGTATCATCCAACCGAACAAGCTTTTATCAGTACCAAACGGTTCTTTACGAATTTCTGGATTACCACTCTCAGCAAATGTTACGAATCAAAGTATTCTGTTTTCATTGGTGATTCCCACCTACCTGGAAGCTGGTAATATCAATAAAATCGTTAGTACTTTGACTAGTTTACTTGATAAAAGTATACCGGGAGACTACGAATTAATTGTAGTTGATGATAATAGTCCGGATGGTACTTGGGAAGTAGCTGCTTCTATGATGTCAGAATTTCCGCAGTTACGGGTAATGCGACGCGAAAATGAACGGGGACTTTCTTCAGCGGTAATTCGCGGATGGCAAAGTGCGAGAGGAAAAGTATTAGGAGTCATCGATGGAGATTTACAACATCCACCCCATATATTGTTACAACTATTAAAAGCGATTGAAAAAGATGATTTAGCTGTCGCTAGTCGTCATGTAGAAGGTGGTGGAGTAAGCAGTTGGAGTTTTATTCGACGTTTGTTATCACGCGGCGCTCAACTATTAGGTTTGATAATTTTACCACGAGTTATTGGTAGAGTTTCCGACCCAATGAGTGGTTATTTTATGGTACGTCGAAACTGCGTAGAAAATATAACTTTTAACCCCATCGGCTACAAAATTCTGTTGGAAATTTTGGGAAGAGGAAGAGTAAACAAAATTGCAGAAATCGGTTATGTATTTTGCGAGCGTCAAGATGGAGAAAGCAAAGTGAGTTGGAAACATTATCTTGACTATATCCGACACTTACTGAGGTTGCGTTTTTCTGTGGAAACTGAAGAAAAATTGAGTCAAAGCAGGGGTTTTCCCATCGGTAGATTTATTCGCTTTGGTTTGGTAGGTTTAAGCGGGGTATTTGTAGATATGACAATACTTTACTTACTTAGCGATCCTAATACTTTAGCTTTGCCTTTAACTCGCAGTAAAATTATTGCGGGAGAAATTGCGATTTTTAATAATTTTTTGTGGAATGACGCTTGGACTTTTGCCGATGTTGCGATGCAACAAAAAGGACTCAAACAACGTTTCAAAAGATTTTTGAAATTCAACATTATTTGTTTAGCAGGATTAGTTATTAATGTATTAGTGTTGAATTTAATATTTAATTTTGTAATTTCCAATCGTTATATAGCTAATTTAATTGCCATTGCTGTAGCTACTGTTTGGAATTTTTGGGTAAATCTGAAACTTAGTTGGCGAGTAACGCAGGTAAAGTAATTGGTAATTGGTAATTGGTAATGGGTAATTGGTAATTTTTATTAAGTCCACGCAGGTGGACTTTGTTTGTGTAGTCGCGACTTATAGTCCCCAGAATTCAATAATTTAATCAATCAAAAATTTTATTTAAATTAATACTTGTATGCAATTTAATTCAAATAATAATGATAATCTTTTCAAAAAAAACTAATATTCATGCAGTTAATGCTTTTACTAACATGGATATTAGTTGGTAGTGTTTTGCGGTTCACGAATTTGACAAGTAAACCCGTTTGGATTGATGAATTCGCGACAATAGTTTTTAGCTTGGGTAATAGTTTTCAAACAGTACCGTTAAATCAAATCATAAGTATTGATGTTTTATTGCAACCTCTACAAATTAATGAAAACTTTGCTGTTCAAGAGGTATTGCAAAAATACTTACAGAAGATATTCATCCACCAGTTTATTTTATTTTGTCTCATTGGTGGATATCTTTATGGTCAGAACAACATTTAATCTTTGCAGCCCGTAGTATTAGTGCAATCTTTGGTATTGCTTCGATTCCAGCAATTTACGGGTTAGCACGATTAAGTTTTCGTTCTGTTTTAATAGCACAATTAGCTGCTGCATTTATAGCAGTATCTCCCTACGGCATTTTTTTAGCTCAAGAAGCCCGTCATTACACTTTAGGTATTTTATGGGTAATTGCTTCCCTGTGCTGCTTGGTAGTCGCTGTACGTCGCATTCAACAACAACAGCCTTTACCTATTAGCATTGCTTTGGTTTGGTTGGTTATTAATGCAATGGGAATTTCAACTCATTACTTTTTCAGTTTTATTCTTTGTGCTGAAGCCATAGTTTTGAGCAAATATTGGCTTAATCCTGAATCGAGAATTACCAATTTAAAATTGTGGTGGACTATTTACGCCACAGTTATTGGTACTATAGCAACTGGTTTATTTTGGTTAAATTTATTTATATATAATCGTTATACCGGAGAATTAACCCAATGGATAAAAAATAGCGATCGCAACTTTTTGGATTTACTTAATCCGATTTTTCAATCATTAGCTGGTTGGATTACAATGATTTCTTTACTACCAGTTGAATCACCACAAATTACAATAGTAATTGCTTCTGGATTAGTAATGATCATCTTTTTTGTCTGGGCAATACCAATTGTATTTCGTAATTTCAAAATTCAGTATTCATCCTCAGACAATCACTTGATGACTCAAACATTTACTGGTATTTTATTATCAGTAATTGCCCTATTTTTTATCATCACTTATTTCTTTGGTATAGATATTACCAGAGGCGCTCGTTACAACTTCGTTTATTTTCCTGTTGTCATGGTGTTGTTAGGAGCTATACTCGCCGCTTGTTGGCATCAAAATATCTCTACTAGTCCAGCTTTTCCTCAATTCAAAGTTAATGGTAAAAGCGCTGTAACTATCATGTGGATTATGGGACTATTAAGTGGAATTACAGTTGTATCCAATCTTGGTTATCAAAAATATTATCGACCAGATTTATTGCTTCCTATTATTGAAAACATATCTGGAACTAAACCCGTTTTAATTGCGAATACTCATCGCAGCTTAGCAGAAACTGGGGAAATCATGGGTATAGCGAAACAAATTCAAAAGACTAATTTACCCATAAACGCTCAATTTTTAATTATTCCCGAAAACCAACAATCCGACACTGCTACAACAACTTTAATCGAACAAATCCAAACATTACCACGTCCTTTTGACCTTTGGTTAACGAACTTTCGTACAATTCAAAAGACTCCATTAACCCTACCATCCTGTACTGCTAATACTCAAGCTTTACCAGGAATCAACGGATATGAATACAAGATTTATCATTGTCTATAAGTTGGAGGTTAAAGGTTAAAGGTCAAAGGTCAAAGGTTACCATCAACTATCAACTGTCAACTGTCAACTGTCAACTGTCAACTGTCAACTAACTCCAAAAAACCTGCTATTGTTCGCAAATTTTGAGTACGAATTAACTCAATAAAACTTAAAGTAGAACGTTTTTCAACTTTAGCAACAGCTTCAATCGCTTTTAATAAATGTTCTGCTGCTTGAGGCTCACTATAACCTCGTCGCTGTACTAAACTAATAGCAGCTAAATCCGCAGCAATTTCCGACTCTTGAGAACGATTGTTACGTAAAATTTTTAGTATGGCGATGGCGCTTAATCCAGCAGATGTAACAACACCCACAGCATCACCTTGAGCCGATTCTATCAACCCACCAAATAATCCAATCAGCACAACGCCTTGATATATATCCGGCTTAAACCACCGTACCTCTATTAACCAGCTAACAGTACGTAATAAAAGTAAATCTCTTTGTGCCTTTGTCAGATTACGCCACAAATCAAAATTAATATATATCAATCTTTCTCGATGCCAAGGTAAGGGTAAAAATACATCAATTACCTTTTGCTGTTCCGCTTTACTCAGAATTTTTACTGAACTTCTAGCTGAAGCAGGCAATAAATCTGACAACCGACGAATTTCTACCTTTGGCTCCATATTTTAAAGAAGGGTAATTGGTAATGGGGAATGGGTAATTGGTAATTGGTAATTGGGTAAGATTGTAGGGTGTGTGACGCTAGGACATAATTTGAACATAACAATTATACTTGTAGCCTCACGCACCATAGAGCAATTATGAATATGCACGCTCACCACCTCCGGTGGGCTTTGCTTGTATAACCCCAAATTTTCAGTCTGTGGGTAAATATAAGATTCTTCAGTTTCTATAAATTTTATTGTTGATACTATTTTGTTGTTTTTCTGTAAAGTAAAATTACTAGCCCATTATCAATTACCAATTACCAATTACCCATTACCACTAAACATTAATTTTTATGGATGCTTTTGCTCCCTTACCTCCGCAATGGACAAATGAGGCAACTCATGCTTTAGAATTTTGCTGTCCTAAATGTGGTTCAACTAGTCGCGAAGCCGAAAAGGTTTGGATAAATAGACGTTCTCCTGTAGTTACAGAACAGTATCGCCGCAAATGGCAGGAATTTTACTATTGTAACTGCGGTTATATATGGTGGGCTTGGAGTAATGATAGACCACCAGTGGATATTTCACCAATTACGCCAGAATAATCAATTTTAATTTTAATTTTTAAAGAGGAAAAATGACTCAAACTCTACCTAAAATACTCACAGAAACATCGATAACATTTGAAGATTTCGTCAAATTAGAAACGGGAGATAAA
>JAAUSO010000096.1 GCA_012033205.1 Richelia sp. SL_2_1
CGCAACACTTTGAGATTGCTTCGTTTCACTTCGTTCCACTCGCAATGACAAATACACAATTAATTTTGCCTAAGTACTTATAACAAGTAATTTAAAATTTACTAACTATTTTTATAGCTGCATTTTAAGTCTTTAAACCCATATTCTTCAAAAAAATTAACATTTAATGAGTAAATACCACAGCAATTTAAGGTGAATTCGATAACTATCTTTACGAGTCTACACAGAAGTCGGGTTTTTAGGATAAATAAAAACCCGACTTCTAAGTCCAGGAAATATCAAGGTTTTACAGCTTCCGATGATTTAAGCAGAAAGGTCAAAAGGAGAATCTGTATTAATTCCTTGCAATTTTGCTAATATTTGAGGCTTAATTTTCTGATATTCCGCTTGAAGTAAATTCTTGCTAAATTGGGGTTTAGCAGAAGATACTAGGGTGTGGCTGATGTTGACCCAATCAAGGAGACGCTGACGTTGAACCGGAGCAATACTCGAAAGTAAAATATGGCTGCACTTAGAAGGATTTTCTCTTGCAAAAAATACTAAACGGTAGTAACCTATTTTTCCTAAAAGAGTAACAGTGTCTTTACCCGTATTGGTTTTGAGGTCTAGATAATAAGGTAACCATTTCGCACCGAATTGACGATGATAAATAACGGTAATCCATAACAACATTGGGTGAGGTGCAGTAATAAATAGAAATTGATTGTAGCGGGTGCAAACTAAACGCTTATGAATTTCTATTTGCGGTAACATTACCCACAGAGCGGGTGTTGGCTTACCATTTACCTCGATATTTTGAGGAAAAACGATATCAGCAATTGGTTTATCTTGGGGCCAAACAGCTTGTCTTAAAATTTCGTCATTGCAAACCGATGTATTAGTATTAGGCTGACTTTCTTGGTTAAAATTAGCCTTAACAGTAGGAGCAAGGGCAGCAACATCAGTTTTATCATAGCTATGATGATTATCAGTATTTGTGCGGAACTGAGAATTTTGATAACGCTCCTCTATCGATGCTAAACTTTTGAGAATTTCACCGATACTTTGAGGACGTTCACTTGCTTGTTTAGCTAGACATTTGATCACCAAATTTTCTAGTTCTACAGGCAGTTGAAACTTCAGTTCAACCTCAGAAAAAGGGCGTGGTGGTTTATAATGATGTACTTTATACCATCCCCCAAAAGAATGATTTTCTGGGATTAAAGGCATTTTTCCTGTGAGCATCTCGAACATCATTACTCCCAAACTGTAAATATCCGAGCGGTTGTCGAGTTCTTTTCCTTCCATTTGTTCGGGAGAAGAATAAGCTAAAGTACCCAAATAATAATTAGTCTGCTGAGTATCTGAAAGTAATAACTTCGCAATCCCAAAATCGAGAACTTTGACTAATTCGCCAAAACTAGGATCATTAATTGCCAACATATTGCTAGGCTTAATGTCACGATGAATAATTGGGCAGACTTTGCCATCAACGGGGATACCATCGTGAGCGCATTGTAAACCCAAACATATTTGACGTACTAGATTCAAGAACCTAGATAGAGATATTTGGTCATCGCGGATAATATGGCTGAGACTTCTACCATGTAAATATTCCATTACATAAAACGGGGTAGAATTTTCGTCCACACCATAATCCATGACTCTAACAATGTGGATACTTTTTTGACCTAATAAAGCACAAGTTTTAGCTTCTCGTTCAAAGCGTTCTTTTAGGCGCATTTTTTTGTTTTCCACCGAGAGAGCCAGAAACTTAACTGCTACAGGTACACCTCCTAGTAAAATATCCTTAGCGCGGTAAACTCGACCCATCGCTCCGGTACCGATTATTTCCTGAAGCTGGTAGCGCTTGCCGAGTAAGCGGTCTGACATAGGAACTCCAATCTGCAAAAATAATATTAAATCTTAAATCTTAAATCTGACCTGCCATGAATACAGGTTTTGCATACAAAGAAAGCATTTAAATAATTAAAAGTCGATCTTAATCAACAATAATGGTAGATATACTCAGTTTATTTGTACAATTATTAACTTTATCTCAATTTTATAATGCCCAAATTTTACTCAAAAACTTAACTTCTCGTAAAAAAAATTAGGAGGGGGATGGGGGGATGGTAATTCCTAACTCATAACTCCTAACTTTTAACTCATTTGACGTTCTACATTAGCTTCCATTGTGCTGATCAGAAAATGACCTTCCATAATTCCGCTGGTTAAGTGATAAGTATTATTGGAGACACGATGAAGAGTTTCAAATCCACTCCGACGCTGGCGATCGCCTAGTACCCAGTAGCGCTGAATAATTGCCTCCGGACCAATCCAGCCTTCGCCTTCGACTTGCCCCAATAAATTATGTTGAAGTAAAAAAGTATACTGTCTTTCCCCGTCGTCTAAACGTCCTTTATATTGCAAAGCAATTTCAGGATGTTTGGATGAAGGGAAAATCAGCTTTGTCACCATAGTGAACCAGTTATCTCGATTCCAAGCAACCAAGGTCATACCTTTGACGCTAATTGGCATACCATTACGTTCTAACCAATTTCCTTGTAACATCCAGCGTCCTGGTTCAAGTAAAAAAGTATGAGCCACCTGTGGGTAATTTCCTGTATTGTTGCAGTATCGCCAAAATTTAGTATAGCCCACGGAGATTGAAAGTTAGTTTTGTAGAGACGTAGCAATGCTACGTCTGTACCGGAGTTAGGAATTAGGAGTGATAACCTTTAACCTTCAACCTTTAACCTTAAACCCTTTGTCTTACAAAGGTATGTGAATATTTCCTAAAAGTACTTCTTGGCTCGCTCCGGTGGCTGCGGGGAGGTTTCCAGGAGAGCCTGTTTGTCTCCAATAGGCTAAAACTGCAAAGGCGATCGCCTCTTTAAAGTCCGCGTTTAAACCGACTTCGCTGGTAATGGAAACAGGTATACTTCCTAATAACTGCTGTAAACGATGTTTGAGGTAAAGATTGCGACTACCACCACCACATAAAAGTACCCGATTGGGCATCTGTGGTAAAAAGTTACGGTAACTGTTAACAATGGAAGCTGCTGTGAGTTCGGTAAGAGTTGCTAAAAAGTCTGCTGGACTAAGTTGAAAACTTTCTGCATCTTTTATACATTGATGTAAATAATCGACTCCAAATAATTCTCTCCCAGTAGATTTAGGTGGCAACATATGAAAATATTCTTCATCAAGCCATTGTTCGACTAGTGTAAAATTTGGAGTACCACTTGCAGCCCAGTTTCCATCTTCGTCGTAGGTTTTTGCTTTATCAGTTAAATGTTCCACTGCTAAGTCGAGCAAGCTATTACCAGGTCCGGTATCCCAGCCGCGAATTTTTGAAAGCCAATTGTCACTATGAGCAGGAATATAAGTAACATTACCAATTCCACCAATGTTTTGAATACATCTAGATTCTACGTTATGACTCAATAAAGCTGCATCTACACGAGGTACCAAAGGCGCACCTTGACCGCCGACAGCAATATCACCAGCACGAAAATCATTGATAGTATTAATACCTGTTAATTGGCTAATTAATATACCGCGACCAATCTGCAAGCTGTAACCAAGTTTTCCTGACCTACATTTTTCCGTCAGCGGTCGATGGTATACTGTTTGACCATGAGAACCGATTAAAGTCGCTTTTTGATGACCTGCTTGAATTTTGATTGCAGCTTCAGCGAAACATGAGGCTACAGCATCATCTAATTCTGCTAACTCTAACATAGAGATAGTTTTGCCAGCACAAACTTCTAGAATGCGTTCTCTAATTTTTACAGGGTAGGGATATGTTTCACCCGCGACCAATTCTACTTTAATATTTAAATCTGTACCGAAAATATCTACTAAAGCAGCATCGATCCCATCTACCGATGTACCACTCATTAAACCAATTACGCGAGTCATGGAATTTTAGATTTTAGATTTTAGATTTTGGATTTGAGATTTTAACTACAGATTTACCCTGCTCCTCGAATTCTGGGTACGGGAGTGATTTGGGATAAAAGTATGTATCACCATTACAAAAAGTAATGATGTTTATCCAGACTAATCTCAGAAAATAAAAGATTCAATGATTACTCGTATCTAAAATCCAAAATTCCTATACGGTAATTAGTAATCGGGAATTGGTAATGGGTAATGGGTAATTGGGAATTGGGAATGGGTAATTGTCAACTGTCAACTGTCAACTGTCAACTGTCCACTGTCAACTGTCCACTGTCAACTGTCGAATTAATTTTGTCTACGATTTATTTCTTGAAGATCGAGAGCGTAATTTAATTTCAAGACATTAACTCCAGGTTCACCAAATACTTTGAGAAATCTATCTTTGGTATACTTGACAATAAAAGGATAAATCTGGTCGGGTTGTAAATTACGAGCGCTGGCAACTCGATCCAATTGCTGCATAGCCGATTTAAAGGTAATATGAGGGTCTAAACCAGAACCAGAGGTATAAATTAAATCGGCTAGTGGATCGATGCTTTGGTCTTGAAGTTCGTTTACTCTTTCCAAAATTCCATTCAGTAGTTCTGGGTTACTAGGAGCAAGGTTACTAGAACCTGAAATTCCGGTAGGTTGAGCTTTTTTACCTTGACTATATAGCACGCTACTAGGTCGGCTATGAAAATATTCTTCGGATGTAAAGGTTTGACCGATTAAAGCTGAACCGATTGGGTCATTATTTAAGTTGACCATTATGCTACCTTTAGCTTGATATTGAAAGAAGGGAGCTTGAGCGACTAAAAGTATAAATAATGGATAGATAATTGCAGTAATTAACCACAAAATAACAGTAACTCGAATTGAAGAAGCAATTACTCGAAGTTGAGACATCGGATTTTAGATTTTAGATTAAAGAGTTAGGAGTTGACAGTTGTTTATTACCAATTACCAATTACCTTATTAAGCTAATACCGTTAGGGAAATTATTAAATCTATTAATTTAATCGCGATAAATGGGATAATCAACCCAGCTAAACCATAAATCAACAGATTGCGTTGTAGTAGTTGATTGGGTGTCATTGGGGTGAATGGAACGCCTCTAAGCGCTAAGGGAATTAATACTGGAATAATTAATGCGTTGTAAATTAATACTGAGAGTACAGCAGAATTAGTACTTGTCAAGTTCATAATGTTTAGTTTATTCAAGCCAGCATTCGCAAATATTACTGGAATAATTGCAAAGTATTTAGCTATATTATTGGCAATGGAAAATGTAATTAAAGCACCACGAGTCATCAATACTTGTTTACCAATACCGATAATATCAATTAATTTTGTGGGATCTGAATCTAAATCAATAATGTTGGCTGCTTCCTTGGCTGCTTGACTACCATTATTCATCGCTACCGCAACATTCGCTTGGGCTAATGCAGCTGCATCGTTTGTACCATCCCCTGTCATGGCGACTAATTTCCCTTCAGCTTGTTCTCGCTGAACTACAGCCATTTTATCTTCTGGGGTAGCTTCAGCAATAAATTCTTCTATTCCAGTTTCTCTAGCGATTACTGAAGTAGTTATTTGATTATCGCCGGTAATCATGATGGTACGTACACCAAGTTTTCGCAATTGTCCGAAGCGTTCGCGTATTCCTGGCTTGATGTTATCTTTTAAATAAATAATGCCGTAAATTTCATGGTTCATGCATACGGCTAATGGTGTACCTCCTTGCTGAGATACCATTTCGTAAGCTGAATTGAGTTCGGCTGTAACTTCCGCACCTAACGTTCGCACAAAGTTTTTTACCGCATCTACAGCACCTTTACGAGCCATTGAACCATTCGGTAAATCAGTGCCTCCTATCTTGGTTATGGCAGTAAATTGTACTGGTTGAGCATTTTGGTAGTCAAAATCAATTCTTGCTCCTAATCTTTGCGCTAAACGAATAATTGATTTTCCTTCGGATGTGTCATCAAATATACTTGCAGCTAGAGCGACATCAGCGATTTCTTGCATTGTATGACCGTTGATGGGGATAAAACCATCTGCTAAACGGTTTCCTCTGGTTACGGTACCTGTTTTATCAAGAATTAAAGTGTTGATATTTCCACAGGCTTCTATGGCTCTAGCTGAAGTTGCGATCAAGTTTAACTGGGCAATTCGATCCATACCACCAATAGTGGTAGCACTGAGTAAACTCCCAACTGTTGTCGGAATTAATGCCACGAAAATAGCAATTAAAATAGGTACACTAACGGTAGTTTTGATGTAATATGCTAGGGCTGGAAAGGTTGTTACAACTGATAAAAATACCAAACTAATTAGTGCCATTAACACCGTCAAAGTTGATTCTAATGGTGTTTTTTTGCGTTCTCTTCTCTCAATTAAATAAATCATCCGGTTGATAAACCCTTTGTCTGGGTCAACTGTAATGCGGATGATCAATTCATCAGAGATAATACGGCTACCGCCGGTCACATAACTAGCAACGTCTGAACCAGATTCTTTCAGTACAGGTGCCGATTCTCCAGTAATAGCCCCTTCATCGACGCTTGCAGCACCCATAATTACTTCCCCATCTGCGGGAATAATATCGCCAGCTACCACATATACAGTATCGCCGCGCTGTAAACTGCTAGCAGGAATTTCAGAAATGGTTCCGTCAGGTAAAAGTTTTTTAGTTTTGATATCTGACTTAATCGATCGCAATACATCAGCTTGGGCTTTTCCCCGACTTTGAGCGAAGGCTTCAGCAAAGTTAGCCAGCCATAAAGTCAAGAACAAAACAAAGGCGATCGCGCTGTTAAAAATTGTTGTGTCATTTGTTGCCGGTGAACCAAATAAAGCAGGGAAAATGGTTGCTGTTAAGACAATCAAACAACTTACCCAAACCACAAATAAGACAGGATTTTTAATCATGTGTTTGGGATTTAACTTGACAAAAGCATCTTTTATCGCTCTACCATAAAGACCTTTTTTACTTACCTTGACTTTTTTGCGGGAAAAACGACGTTCGTTAGACCGGGAAGTGGCAAGATTAGACTTGGAGCTAGTGACAACTGAGTTCATAGGCTTGTTTGTGCAGGGGATGGGGAGATGGAAGGAAGGGGACAAGGAGACAAGGAAGGGGACAAGGGGACAAGGTGATGGGGAGAAGATAATTCTTTTTAACTCCTAACTCCTAACTCCTCACTCCCAACTCCTCACTGTCCTGTGGCTAGTCTAAATCCTTCGGCTATGGGACCATTGACTAAGATGGGAAAGAAAATTAAAAAGCTGAAAATGAAAATCACAGCTACTGTCAAACCGTTAAATAGAAGTGTATCGGTTTTTAAGGTAGCGCAATTGCGGGTATTGGTTTTGTCTGTGCCATACTGTCTGCTAAAAGTAAAATAGCGAATATGGCGACGTAACGTCCTAATAGCATAGTTCCAGCACTACTGAGGTTCCACCACAACGTGTTATCTATCAAGCCTTCAAAACCGGAACCGTTATTAGCACTTGCGGAAATATATTCGTAAACTACTTGGGAAATTCCGTGGGCTCCAGGATTACTGATTCCTGATAAGGATACAGGATAAGCTAAGGCGATCGCGCTGGGAATCAGTACTACTATGGGATGAATTAATACCACGAAACTCGCTATAACTATCGAGCGTTTGGTAATTTTACGTCCGAAAAATTCCGGGGTATTACCTACCATTAATCCTGCCCAAAATGCAGTTAAATATTGATAAATTAATAAATATACTATTCCTGTGCCAATACCACCCCAAATTACGTGTAAAAACATACTTAATAAAGTAGAAAAACCACCGGCAGGCATTAAGGAATCATGCATTCCATTAACTGCACCATTCATGGTTGCGGTACTTATAACTGCCCATAACGCTGTTTGTACCCAGCCAAATCTAACTTCTTTTCCTTCTAAATTGGGTAGTTGTTCAAGTCCCAAGTTAGAATTTACCAGGGGATTACCGATGAATTCTCCACTTGCTGTTACCCAAACTAAAGCTAGGAAAATTATAAATACCATCCAAAACAATCGCCAAGCTTGTTTAATATTGTTGGTAAAAGCACCGTAAACGAATATCATCGCTGTGGGAATGGACATCATCACGATTAATTCGATTAAGTTGGTAGCACCATTAGGATTTTCAAAGGGATGAGCGGAGTTTGCACCAAAAAAACCACCGCCGTTTGTACCCAAAAGTTTGATAATTTCAAAAGATGCAACAGGGCCAGTAGGAATATATTGAGTTCTACCTTCTAAGGTTTCGATTAATAAAGGTGCTGAAAGAGTTTGTGGTACTCCTTGAGCTAATAATACGATGGCTCCAATCACGGAAATTGGTAGCAATATCCGGGTAATTCCCCGAATCAAATCCACATAATAATTTCCCAAAGGTTTACCCGTCAAACCGCGAAGAAAAGCAATACCCACTGCTAAACCTGTCGCTGCTGAGACGAACATCAAAAAGTTTAAAGCCGCAGTGCTGCTAAAATGACTTAAGGTTTTCTCTCCTAGGTAATGTTGCTGTCCTGTATTTGTTAAAAATGAAATTGTGGTATGCAGTCTCAAATCCCACCTCATTGCACCAAAATTATTGGGGTTCCAAGGTAGATTCTTTTGAAAACTCAGAAGTAAATATACTAAAATTCCCATAAATAAGTTGCTTTGTAGCAAGGAATAAGCATATTGCCTTCCTCTCATGTTTTCTTGAGGATTTACATCCGCTAACTTATAAATAACTTGTTCTAATGGGTTCATTACTCGATCGAGCAATGAAGATTCACCCATGAATACCCTAGCTATATATTTTCCCAATATTGGCGTAATAATTATCGCAACAGCAAGGGTTAACCCTATCTGTAACAAACCTTGTCCCATGTCTAAAAGCGCCCGTTTACAGTTTGATAATTTGATAATTTGATAATTTTAACTAAGAATTTGTCTATTAATAGGGATATAAATTAGGTTTCTTGTAATATAAATTACAACTATCACCAGAAAATATCTTATTTTAGTTAATTCTGCAATCTTTTGGTAGCCAAATTGCTTTGTTTATTTGTCGCTAATAAATATTGACATATTTCTGGTATTATGTACTTGCGTTTTTATCTAGAGATTATTTTTTAACAATAATTTAATTGTCCGATTCCTGGCATCAAATTATTTCTTTTTCACCTTCAATACCTGTTTGTATGGATACTTGTTTTAATAACATACACCGATATAACAGATATTCTCGGAGACTAATGTATAATATAAGACTATTAATCTTTTTTTAATAAAGAATAATAAATCAGATGAAAGTGATTTGATCGGCTTTTCGTGGGAATATGTTGTAAAAAATAAATAGCTAAATATTATACAATCAATTTTAACAAATATCAAGGCAAGGGTTAGGTTTTAGGGATTTATTAGAGAATTGTCGAAGGTTATGGAGGTAGGATGGATGCTCAAAGCATTATTGATCGAGTTGGTTATTATATAGCGCGATCGCACTCTCACTACATTAAAATAAGCAAGAACATTTATCGCGATCGTTCCTAAGTATTTACCTAGTGGTCTTTTTCATTAATTTTGATGGGTTTTGTTTGTCTACCGACGTAATGTAGAGACGTTATATATAAGGTCTCTACAAGATTTCTGGTAAAATCCGACTACTAGTAAGGTTATATTCATTAAGCCATCAAAATTAATGTGGTGGAGTACTAGTTCTAAAGTTTTCAAATTTAATCGCTCTTTAGGTAGACACAATCAACTAAATATTGTGGTAAAAAATTAAATGATATAAGTTGAAATTTTTGCCAGCAATATACATATATATATAATATTTAAATTTAATGGTAGCACCTATGGCAATTCGACTAAATATACTGTTGCTATTTGATTCTGCCGGTTCTTGTGAACAAATATTATCGTTATTACGCAAAGCCGATTTTAATCCCATAGCAAGACAAATAGTCAATGAAGCCGATTATCTTAATTATTTAAATTCAGATGTAGAAATTATTTTAGCTGACTATCAACACCCAAATTTAAATATATTAATCGCTCAACAAATTCTCCAGCAAAAAGAAATATATGTACCATTTATAGTTGTAAATGGGAAAAATAATGCATCTGATGCAGTAGCTTGCATGAAAGCAGGAGCAAATTATTATTTAAGCGAAAATGAATTACATCGGCTGCCATTAATAGTAAAGCAAACATTGAAAACTCAATCTCCACATTCTGAGTTTAATCGGGTGGAAGAATGTAATATTTATTCAACTGAGTTACAGCAACGGCTATTCTCTCAATCAATAGAATTAAAACGACAACGAAAGCAAAGTCAATTTGAAAGTGTTCGTAGGGAAGAAATAGAAGCAGCATTCAAAAAAAGTCAGAAGCAGTTACAAATGTTAATTGCCAAAAATCCCGACGGAATGGTGGTGGTAGATGAAAAAGGAATAGTCCGATTTATCAATCCTGCGGCTTTAAAACTATTTAATCGTAAAGAAGAAGAACTTTTAGGAGAAATATTTGGTTTTCCCGTAGCTGGTGAAGATAAAACAGAAGTAGACATTTCTACCGGAATGGGAAAACAATTAATCGCACAAATGCGAGTAGTTAAAATAGATTGGCTAGAGAAATCCGCTAATTTAGTCACATTGAGAGATATTACTCAACGTAAACAAGCCGAATTAGAAAGAGTAGAATTACTGGCAAAAGCCGAAGCTGCAAACCGAATTAAAGACGAATTTCTAGCAGTACTTTCCCACGAATTACGAACCCCACTCAACCCGATTTTGGGATGGACTCAACTTTTACGCTCTAATAAACTTCCTCCTGATAGAATTGATCAAGCATTAGAAACAATCGAGCGTAATGCTGTTTTACAAGCAGAAATGATTAAAGACTTGCTGGATGTTTCGCGGATATTACGCGGTAAATTACAGCTTAATCCAGTTAACATTGATTTAATAGATATTATTAATACTGCGATTGAAACCGTGGGTTTAGCTGCTGATACAAAATCGATTCAAATAATTACTAACTTAGTTCCAGAAACCGTTTTTATTAAAGGTGAACCCAACCGTTTACAGCAAATTTTTTGGAATTTACTTGCTAATGCAGTTAAATTTACTCCATCGGGGGGAACAGTAAACATTGAATTAACTCAAAATAACAAACAAGCAAAAGTTCAAGTCAGCGATACAGGTAAAGGAATTAGTTGCGATTTTTTACCTTATGTATTTGATTACTTTCGTCAAGAAAACAGTTCTAGTACCAGAAATGCTGGAGGATTAGGATTAGGATTAGCCATAGTCAGGCATTTAGTAGAACTTCACGGTGGTCAGATTCAAGTAGAAAGTCCGGGTATTAATAAAGGTACTACATTTACTGTCGAAATACCTTTAACATTTCCCACCCAAATCGAAACTCAAACCAACAAGAATAAACATAACAAAAGTATAAAATTAAATTTTCACGGTAAAAAAATTTTGTTAGTAGACGACGAGCCAGACAATTTAGAATTTTTGAAATTTGTCCTCGAAACCTATGGAGCATCGGTACAAACAGCCACATCAGCACCAGAAGCATTTAAATTATTTTTACAAAATAAGCCAGATTTACTTATCAGTGATATTGCCATGCCAGAAGTAAATGGACATACACTGATGCGTCAAATTCGGGCGTTAACTCGTGAAAAAGGTGCAAGAATACCCGCTATTGCCCTAACTGCTTACGCAGGAGATACAAATCGCCAAGAATCATTACAAGCGGGTTTTAACCTGCATCTTGCAAAACCCATTCAAGCAGATAAGTTAGCTCAGACAGTTGCTGAGTTAGTTGACAGTTGATATGGCAAATTTCAGTTGAGTTCAATACAGTAAAACCTCACCCCCTTCCCCTCTCCTTGCTAAGGAGAGGGGTGCCCGGAGGGTGGGGTGAGGGAAAATTTGTATTGCACCCAAGTGAAAACCGCTATAGTTGACAGTTGACAGTTGATAGAGGATGTTTTAAAAGTATCCGGCGGTTTAAACCGCGACTACACGAACAAAGTCCACCTGCGTGGACTAGTCAATTTAAAACCCGCGCAGGCGGGTTTTGTTTGTGTAGCCGCGACTTATAGTCGCCGGGTAAAGTATTAAATTAGACTTTCAAAACATCCACTGTCAACTGTCAACTGTCAACTGTTACATAATATTCAACGGGTCGATATCAATTGTTAAACTAACAGAATTTGGACATAGTTGACGAATTTCGTCCCAATCTGGTAATTGCGGTAAATCTTGGGGAGCGAATTTTAATAATATTTGCCAGCGGTAACGGTTTGCTACTCTTAGTATACTTGCTGGTGCGGGTCCTAATACATCTATTCCCGATTGTTCCTGGAGTTTTTCAGCGATTTCTGTAGCCGTGTTTTCTACTTGTTGGTCATCTAAACTAGATAAACGCAATAAAATCAATCTACCTAATGGTGGATAATTTAAAGCTTGTCGTTGTTGTAATTCTTCTTGGATAAAAGAATGATAATCGTGTTGTTGTACAGCTTGAATTACCGAATGTTCTGTAGTATAAGTTTGGATAATTACCCTTCCGGGGTCTTCACCTCTACCTGCACGTCCTGCAACTTGAGTTAAAGTCTGAAAAGCACGTTCGTTGGCACGGTAATCTGATAAATGTAGCAATCCATCAGCGCTGACTACTCCGACTAAAGTTACTTGGGGTAAATCTAAGCCTTTGGTGAGCATTTGGGTTCCGATTAATAAATGGGCTTCACCTTGAGCAAATCTAGTTAATAAAGTGCGATGCGCTCCTTTGTTACGGGTAGTGTCGCTGTCAAAACGGATAAAGCGCAATTCGGGGAACTGTTTTGTTAACTCTTGTGCAACTCGTTGGGTACCGCTACCAAAGAATTTTAAATATGGGGAACCACATTGGGGGCAATTTTTGGGATGGGGAGTCGCATAATTGCAGTAATGACAACGTAAAACCTGTGCCGCTCCGGCTTCCGGTTGGTGATAGGATAACGACACATCACAATGGGGACATTCCATTACATATCCGCAACTGCGACATGAGACAAAAGTACTATGTCCCCGACGATGAATAAATAATATACCTTGCCTTCCGGTTTCAATCAGTTCTTGTAAACCTTGTTGTAAAGCATTGCTAAATATAGAACGATTTCCCTGCTTTAATTCGGAGCGCATATCTACAATTTCTACAGGAGGTAGAGGACGAGAATTAACGCGCTCTGGTAAAGAAATGTAATAAGAGTTAGGAGTTAATAGTGAGGAGTTAGGAGTTAACTTCTCCCCTTCCCCTTGTCTCCCCATCTCCCCACCTCCCCCCACATTTACCCAACTTTCCAAGGAGGGAGTGGCAGAGCCTAATATTAACGGACAATTTTCTAATTCTGCTCGCCAAGTTGCAACTGTTCTAGCATGGTAGGTGGGAATCGGGGAATCTTGTTTAAATGAAGAATCATGTTCCTCGTCGAGGATGATTATACCGAGGTTGGGTAATGGTGCGAAAACTGCGCTACGGGTGCCGATGACTACTTGGGGTTCTCCTGCTAACATTTGTCGCCAAGTGTCGTAACGTTCGCCATCAGAAAGACCGCTATGGTAAACTTTGACTTTGTTAGCGAATTTAGCACGAAAACGGTCAGTTAATTGCGGTGTTAGTCCGATTTCAGGAACTAATATTAATGCTGATTTACCTTTTTGTAATAAGGGTGCAATTGCTTGTAAATATACTTCTGTTTTTCCTGAACCTGTGACTCCATGTAATAGAATTGCGGCATATCTATCAAGATTATTTATTGTTTCTAAAGCTATTTGTTGAGCCGGTGTCAGGTTTTTTACTTGTCCAATTGTTGATATTTGATCTGAATTGCCAGAAGTATCAGTTCGCAATATTTCTTTTTCTTCTAGGACAACATAACCTTTTTTTTCTAAAGTTTTAATTACTGAAGAACTAGTGCTACAAGCTTGTAATAATTCAGTTTGCCACATTTCGCCACCGCGTCGTCGTAATACTTCCAATATTTCTGTTTGACGAGTCGTTAAATCTGGTGCGCTAGTATTTCCGATTAATATTACAGCTTTTTGTAACTTTGGTTTCGTTGCACGGGGTGCTTCTAAATAAGTTTCGATCAAACCAAGTCGTCGTAGATCCCTTATCCCGCGATAAGCATTTCTGACTTGTCGCTGTAGATAGATAAAACTGTAATCTCCTGCTTGTTGAGCTTCGAGTAAATCGAGAATTTTCCGCGCTGTGGGGGAAAGGGAAATTGACGTGGAGGAAGATAAGGAAGTATTTGGAGCAGAAATCAGCCGAATTCGTCGTTGGGATTTTCCCAACAAACCAGGAGGTAAAGCAACACGAATTACTTGAATTAAAGGAGTGTAATAATATGCTGCAACTCTGTTTAATAATTCCCAGTAAAAATGGGGAAAAAATCCAGAACTAACTACATCTTCTATATTGCGAATTTTTTCTATCGGTATATCTTGGGGAGGTTTTGTTAATGTCCGAATCGCGATTCCCCCAACAGTTTGTGTATTTAATGGTACGCTAAGAATATCCCCCGGTTTTACTTCTAACTCCTCTGGTAATCCGTAAGTTAATAATCCCGTCATTCCCGGACAGTCTACTAACACCTCAACCCATTGTTTTGACGTGATTCTTAGTTGATATTGTCCTTGATTTGAAGCCGCGATCGCAGTGGGCAAAGTTACATTATTTATATACATATTTTTTTATTTTATTGATGAATAATTACTGTTGTTAAATAGGGAAGAGGGAAGAGGGAAGAGGGAATTGGGAATAGTTAAGTATAATGATTTTTTTGAATTTTCAATATTGACTCCTATATAGTTCAGATAAAATGTATTTCGCAATACTTTCATTTGACATAATACTTGATAAGTTTCGTAGATATGTAATCTCATAAACAAACCTTACACAAACATGACTCAGTAATGATTTTTTGATACCTGATTTATAATCCCCAATAATCTCACCTATCTACGCCATTTTTTCTGCTAGTTTACCAACTATGGAAGATGGCTTATCTCTCCATTGATAGATATTCAGCTTTGGTGGTATGTGAGATGCTTTTATATAGGGAAAAATTTCCCACAGTTTCAGCTGCAATATTTTGATAGGAATTAAACTGCACTCCGCCAAAAGACATATATTAGTGAACCACAAGATATTATTATCGGTAAACAGTTACTAAACATAAAAGTGTAACAGTCCCGAAATAAAAACAGGAAAATTTAAGAATTTGGCAGTAAAAGAGTATTTTTTATATCTATTGATCAAAGAAAATTAGGAGGTGATAAAACAGATGAATATTCTGTTAGAGAAAAAAAGTGAAGAATATATGTATTAGGATAATCTAGTTTATATTTATCGATGATTTCTATTCAATGATTTCTATAACGACGGTTGTATGAGTGGGATATAGCAGAGCATAGATATAAAAAAGCTCAAAAAGTCAAGTAAACAAGCTATAAAACCATTTTGAAGACGGAGCGACTAAAGTAACAGGCAAATAGATGTATGTCCAATTTTACAATCTGGAATGCCAAACAGCTGTCACTTTGATTATTTACGGTATTAAGCAACAATCCCCCATTAAAAGACTTATGAATATTGCACAATTGGGAACAATGGAAAATATGCAGAAAGTTGCTCATAAGGATGAATTAGAAGCAATTAATGTTTTAGAAGTAGTGACAGACGAAGAAGCTTTAATTGCTCAAAGCATTGATGCAGAAGCAAGTAATGTGGAAGCAAGCAATGGGGATGATATGGCGGCAGCGCGCCCTTCGGGATATAACAAAACCGAATATGATGATGCTGTAGGAGCATTTTTCAAAGAAATGGCGCGTTATCCATTGCTTAAACCCGAAGAAGAAGTGGAGTTAGCCAAAAGAGTACGTATCCTCGAAGAAGTCAGACAAGCCCAAGCTGCGGCAGAGGAAAATTGGGGAATTCCCCCGATAAAGCAGCCATAGCAGCCGAAATGGGGATTAATCAAAAGCAGTTAGAGCATCGTTTATACCAAGGTAAAGTGGCGAAGCGAAAAATGATTCGTTCTAACTTGCGTTTGGTAGTTTCCATAGCCAAAAGATACCTGAATCGCGGTGTTCCTTTTCTAGATTTGATTCAAGAAGGAGCCATGGGTTTAAATCGCGCTACAGAAAAATTCGATCCAGATAAAGGATATAAATTTTCAACCTACGCTTATTGGTGGATTCGTCAAGCAATTACCAGAGCGATAGCCAACGATGCGCGGACAATTCGTTTACCTATACATATAGTAGAAAAGCTTAATAAACTCAAGAAAGCCCAGAGAGAATTAAAACAAAAATTAGCAAGAAATCCCACAGAAGAAGAATTAGCGAAAGTGCTGGAAATTCCAGCGACTCAGCTACGTCAATTACAGCAACTGCGTCGTCAATCGCTTTCATTAAACCACCGTGTCGGTAAAGAAGAAGATACGGAATTGATGGATTTATTGGAAGACGAAGACAACCAATCTCCCGAAGCAAAAATGAACGAAAGCATGATGCGTCAGGAGATTTGGGAAGTATTGGGAGATGTACTAACTCCACGGGAGAAAGATGTAATTTCTTTACGTTATGGTTTGACCAGTAGTGAACCCTGTACCTTAGAGGAAGTGGGTAATATGTTTAATCTTTCTCGCGAAAGAGTACGACAAATTCAAAGCAAAGCCATGCGAAAATTACGTCGTCCCCATATAGCCAAGCGTTTGAAAGGCTGGCTGGTGTAATCAGTTATCAGTTATCAGTTATCGAGGAATTGCTGTTTAATAATTGATACAGCCGATTTAATCTGAGTGATGACGTTGCTCCCTCCGGGTGTGAATTTAGATTTTGAGACGTTACAGTGTAACGTCTCTACAGAGGTTTGGGTTATCCATAAAATTTGATATGAGCTTGCTCTCACGCTCCGCTAACATAGTTATGAAGGGGCAATGCTAAAAAATTTTTGTAAAAATATCCCATATTTAAGATATCTTTAGTGTCATCGTTGAGATTTTGAATAACGAATGACTCCAGATAGCGACTTAAATTTACGTTTAGCTCAACCAGAAGATTGCGGCGTATTATTTGAATTAATCAAAGGATTAGCAGAATACGAAAAACTTACCGATGCTGTGACTGGTAGCGCTTTACAACTTCAAGAGCATTTATTTGGTTCCAAAAAATATGCGGAAGCGATATTAGCAGAAATCAGCGGTAAAGCTGTGGGATTTGCTTTATTTTTTCATAATTATTCAACCTTTCTTACACAACCGGGAATCTATTTAGAAGATTTATTTGTGTTAGAAGAATATCGTCAACAAGGAGTTGGCAAAGCACTTTTAACCAAACTAGCAAGCATTGCAGTTGAAAGAAATTGTGGAAGATTAGAGTGGAGCGTTTTGAATTGGAACGAACCAGCAAAAGCATTTTATCGCCATATGGGAGCAGATATTTTA
This sequence comes from Richelia sp. SL_2_1, assembly GCA_012033205.1. GTDB lineage: Bacteria > Cyanobacteriota > Cyanobacteriia > Cyanobacteriales > Nostocaceae > Rivularia. The sequence continues at coordinate 17,463 of JAAUSO010000096.1, forward strand.
GAAGATTGGCAAATTTGTCGCATCACCGGAAACGAGTTAAAGAATTTTAGATTTTAGATTTTAGATTTAGGATTAAAAAAGTGAGGAGTGAGTACCACCAGAGTAAAGAGTTGTCAACTGTCAACTGTCAACTGTCAACTATCCACTAACCACCATCAACTATCAACTATGACAGCCTGTCATTTGACGATATAACCTGTGAGTCGGAGAATAAATCATAGGGATATTTTATGCGATCGCCCTTGATTCGTAGAGAGAACACGCAATGAAAAAGATTGTTTCGATATTGTTACTCAGTGTAGCAATTTTCAGTTTTGCTTTTAGTCGTCCTGTTTTAGCAGATGCAGCCGCTGGTGGTGCTATATTTAATGCTAATTGCGCTTCTTGCCATGCAGGTGGTAGAAATTTGGTTAATGCTCAAAAAACTCTTAGTAAAGCCGATTTGGAAAAGTATGACATGCATTCCATAGAAGCTATTACTAGCCAAATTACTAAGGGTAAGAATGCTATGCCTGCTTTTAAAGGACGTTTGAAAGATACACAAATTCAAGATGTAGCTGCTTACGTTTTATCAAAGGCTGATGCTGGCTGGTAATTTGTTTGCTATGTAAACTTAGAAGTCGGGTTTATAGAAGTCGGGTTTATCAAAGAAACCCGACTTCTATAATTAACCTATTTTCGTGTATAACGATGTTTAACACCTTGAGGAAAATATTCCGATTCTCCCATTGGTAATAATTCCACTCGCGGTGTTTGATATTCTGAGGGAACGTAATTAGCAAATTCGCTGTTAAGTCTTTTAAGTTGAGTGAGAATAGAATCTGCTACAGTTTGTTTTTTATCTTCACTAGCTTCAATTTGAGGTGCTAATTCTACAATTACAGATAAAAAACTATTTTTATCGGTATCTTCTTGTATTTGCATGACAAATTTACCAGTTACCCAATCTCGGATTAAAGGTTGTTCTAAACCGACTTTGATATTTTCTGGGTAGATATTCGCACCAAAATAAGAAATTGTAAAGTTGGAACGTCCAAAAACGAAAACAAAAGGTAAATTACGAATACCTCTTCTATTTGATAATGCTTCTATTGGGTTAAATCCATGTTCTGCTAGAAATTCCAGCATTGCATTATAAGTAATAATTCCCCCATTGTCTAAAATATTGTACCGCACTAAGGGAATTCCATTATCTCCAGAAAATAATAAAGTACCTCTAGAAATTCCTTTGTTAACAGAATTAGAATTGGTTGAATTTGGTATGACTTCAAAAAAGCGATTCATGGGGTCATACTGAACTAAAGTAGGTAAACGGGATTCTCCAAATAAAGTACGTGCAGTTTCCGGATTTTTTGCTAAAAATTGCCGTATACAAATACTTAACGGTGTTTCATTACCTAAAACACCCGCATCAGCCGTACCATAAAGCGATGCAAAATCATCACAGGGGTTTATATAACCTACTCTTTCCCCGACTAAATTTCGCCATTCTTCGCTAAATACTTCACCCGCCATCACGAATTTGATATTATATTGCTGCCACTCAATACCATTCGCAATACCCGTATCAATCACATCTTTGAGAAAAGGTGGATATCCTAATAAAACAGTTTGTTCAAAATTGGGACTTAATTCCGATACTACTCTTAAAATTTCCGTTTTATTTGTACCAGGTGAAATTACGGTAACGGGATAACCTTTACTAGCAAGATAGCGACAGCAATTAGTAGTGAACATTCCCCCTACCCAAGTTCCCAAAGCAAAGCAAACTACAGCTAAAGTAGACTTGGTATCCGCAAAAAAACTATCGTAAAATATCTGTTCAAACCGAGTAGCAATTTGTAACTCATCCGTAAAGAAACGTAGCCAAAATGTAGGTTTACCTGTGGAACCTGATGAGGCTGCAATTGTATCACAACTTGCTATTTTACCGTCACGGCAGAAATCCGCTAAGGGATAACATTTGAGGTAATTATCTTTAGTAAGTGGTGGTAATTTTTGAAAATCTGCAAAAGTTTGAATAGTATCGGGATTAATTTTATGTTGCGACAAAAAAGCTTGATAAGCCGGTACATTTGCCGCGACATCCTGAAATAACTTGATTATTTCCGCAGTGGGATTCTTGTCAAGATGCTGTTGTAACACAGTTTCCAAAGGAGTATTTAAAAAGTCGTTAAATCCTTGAATTGCACGTTGACTTTGATTTTCGTAGTTCATAGCGCTTGTTGTAGTTGAAAAAACGAATTATTATAACCTCGAATATGAGAATTAGAAATTATACGTAAATTGCTCTGAATGCATTGTAGTTATTAACAAAAACCCCTTTAAATTTTGGGCATTATGCAGGTTTATTGCACTAAAAACCACAGAAACTCTTCACATAACCGCTTTTGTACTATATGCGGCGAACCTTTGCCTCTTGCTTCTGCGTCGATTATTATTGACCGCTATAAAATTGTACGACAACTTGGACAAGGAGGTTTTGGACGTACTTATTTGGCTGAGGATATGCAGCAGTCAGATAAAATATGTGTTCTCAAGGAGTTTGCACCCCAAGTCGAAGAAGATAAAGATTTACAAAAAGCCAAAGAGTTGTTTGAAAGAGAAGCAAATGTCCTCAAGCAGTTGCAACATCCGCAAATTCCCCGTTTACACTGTTCGTTACAGGTAAAGTTAGCCAATAAAGATTTTTTCTTTTTAGTGCAAGATTATGTTGAAGGTGAAAATTATCAGGATTTATTAGAAAAATATCTCGATCAAGGACGGTGTTTTAGTGAAGAAGAAGTATTTCACTTATTAACACAAATTTTACCAGTATTAAACTACATCCATTCTAAAGATGTAGTTCACCGCGATATTTCACCGGATAATTTAATTTTACGCAGGGCTGATAATGTACCAGTTTTAATCGATTTTGGTGGTGTAAAGCAATTACCGGCTTCTCAAGGATTATGGTTTACGCAATTACCCGTAAATCGCACATTATTGGGTAAAAAAGGTTTTGCTCCCGAAGAGCAATTACGTCAGGGTAAAGCGTTTCACAGTAGCGATTTGTATTCCTTAGCGGTGACTGCTTTAGTATTACTTGCTGGAGAGGAACCACAAAAATTATACGATAGCTATCAAGGTAATTGGCGTTGGGGAGAAAAAATCAAAGTTAATCCGAATTTGGAAGCAGTCTTAAAGAAAATGGTTGCTTATAAACCCAGCGACAGATACCAAAATGCCGAACAAGTTTTAAAAGATTTACAGTCTTCGACTCCGGTTTCTAACCTTCCTACTTCTGCTCCCACTTATGCGGCTTCTGCTTCACCTAAAAGTGTAAATCCTTATATCACCAAGATTAATACAATGGTGGTGGCTCCTGGGCGCAAAAGTGCTGGTGCAATCGCAACTAAATTTCACAACAAAACTAACGCTTTTGCAACTGCAATCCATTTACCAATTTGGTTGCGTCCTTTTTTCGTGAGTTTGGTAAGTACGAGTGTTGTGGTTTTAGTTTTTGCGGGTACTTGGGCTGTAATTAATGGAGTTATTAATGCTGTCACTTCGTTTTCTCTTCCCGCAGTTTCTTTACCACAATTACCATCAGTTGAATTACCTAGTTTACCAGGCAATGATAATACTAATACAGGATTAAGTCGCGGTGAAACCAACAATATTGAAAAAATTATCCAGCGTCGTCAGCGGTTAGAAATTCCCGAATTATTTTTTAATAATACGGTAAATCAAATTTTTTATACCCAAAATCCCCAAGCTCGCGGACGTACTTTAACTGGTAGTTCAGAAGATGAAGCTTTACGGAAGAAGTGGTACAGTATTGCTCAAGACTTGCTCGATAAGCTAGAAAAAGCTAATCTCAGTAGGGAAACTCGGCAAAAATTAGGAGGCTATACTGGACAAGATTATCAAAATTGGGAACAGCGATCGCAGTCGGGGGAATTCGGTAATTATACTATTGAAGATTTAAATAGAGATACCAACCGTAAATTCGATCGATTGTTTCCTGGAGAAAGACAGGGGAACTTAACACAGCAGACTTTTGGTCAAATTTGGTATGCATTGGCTAATGAAGAAGTTAGCAAGCGAGGAAGTTAATATTCAATAATTAATTCAATAATTAATTTAATAATTAATGAACAATAATCAAGTGTAATTTACTAAGTATGTAAGCTGTGCTAATACAAGTGTAGTCTGATTATACAGGTAGCAATATTGAGATTTACATTTTACATTTTGAACTTGTAAATCTAAACTAATAATTTAGCTCTGAAGATTTTTGGACGTTGCTGAAAAGATGTATGAAAATGATTTTGGGTGATTTTGAAAACCTTCGGAGACGTGATATATCACGTCTCTACATTTAAAATTCATACCTGGATTCAGCAACACCGATTTTGGAGTAGCAATTAGAAAAACTTGATCCGTACACAACTCCGGTGATACTAACTCCCAACTCCCAACTCCCAACTCCCAACTCTCAACTCCCAACTCCCAACTCCCAACTCCCAACTCCTAACTCCTAACTCCTAACTCCTACCTCTCCCATGACATTCATTAAATGCTCGAAAGGACATGAAAATCCCCCTGGAAGCCGCTTTTGTTTACACTGCGGCGAAATGTTGCATGATTCTCCAATGAGTCAAAGTATACAACCTGGGCAAACTTTGGGCGATCGCTATTTAATAGTACGTCAATTGGGGCAGGGTGGATTTGGACGAACTTATTTAGCTGAAGATGTCAACCGTTTTCGCGAACTTTGTGTTTTAAAAGAATTTTCTCCCCAAGTTCAAACTGAATACGTTTTGCAAAAATCCGAAGAACTATTTGAACGAGAAGCAAGCGTTCTTTACAAACTGCAACATCCTCAAATACCCCGCTTCCGCGAACTTTTACGTTTAAAAATTAATCATAAAGAATACTTGATTTTAGTCCAAGATTATGTAGAGGGAGAAAATTATCGTTCCTTATTGGATTACCGTCTCAAACAAGGAATGAAATTTAGTGAAACTGAAGTAAAGCAGTTATTACAGCAAATATTACCAGTATTAGATTATATTCATTCTCTAGGTGTAATTCACCGCGATATTTCACCAGATAACTTAATTCTTCGTAAAAGTGACCAATTACCAGTATTAATCGATTTTGGTGGTGTGAAGCAAGTAGTCGCAACAGTAGCTTCCCAATATTATGCACCGGGTAGTACTCCTACAACCCCAATGCCAACTTTACTCGGAAAAGTGGGTTATGCTCCCCCCGAACAAATGCAAACTGGGTTAGTAGAACCCCATAGTGATTTATACGCATTGGCTGCAACAGTACTCGTCTTGCTTACAGGTAAACAACCAGCAGAATTAATTGATAACTATAACTTGCAATGGCAATGGCGACGAGAAGTTAATCTGAGTCCTGGATTCGGGGTAGTGTTAGATAAAATGCTGTCTACTGCACCCAGGGAACGCTATCAAAATGCCAATCAAGTTTTACAAGCCCTTAAAGGTGCTTCTACAAATAATCATCCAGGATTACAGACACTACCTCCCCAATTACAACCGCCGCAACAAACAGCACAAACCGTTGCTGTCGCACCTGCGGTACAATCACCTAGTTTTGCAGCACCCGGTTTCCCCGAACCTCAATCTAAATCTACAACTTGGTTGACACCGGGAAAAATCGCCGCCATATTTTTAACTACAGTGGCTTTAGGCGGTTTAACGTACTTTGCAGTATCTCAAGTCACATCTAGAGAAGATTCAACACCGATAGTAACGCCCACATCAACAGAACCTCCAGTTGACCCAAATTTTTCCTCAGAAGAAAGACAACGTAAAGAAAAACTCAAATCACAACGAGAACAACTAGGTATAGACTATAACTTCTACGTCAGACTAGTTAATCAAATATTTTGGAATCGAAATCCCAGTTTAAATGGACGTACCTTGAGCGACGAACCCCAAGATGCAGATCTGCGCGAACAATGGGATAAAACAGCCAGTGAGTTGCTCAACAAGATGTCACAACTGAGTTCTGACGCTCGTCGTAGACTGGGAACCTTCACCGCAGCAGACCGTGATCGCTGGAAGGTTCAGGTAAATAATATTAATGTTGGCAGCCGCTCGGTATACGACTTAGCCGATGCGCCATTTTTAAGTGAATTTCCTGAGCAAAAAGGTAAGAATTTTATTAATCAACCCGTAGGGCAAGTTTGGCATGGATTCGTATTTGATAAACTAAATGCAGTACTTGCACGTAGCGCTTTTGAGAAACTGCAATTCGCCAGCGGTGATACGGGAGTTACTAGAAGCGGTAATTTTAGAACTCTACAAGGTAAAATCTTCATCGCTCAACTCAGCAAAGGACAAGAAATGGAAGTCAATTTAACGGCTTCTCCCAAAGTATTATTGTCCATCTATTCACCTTCTGGTAAAACAACACTATTAGAAGATTCTACAAGACGTTCTTGGTCAGGTACTCTCGACGAAAATGGATATTATGAATTCGTCATTGTCTCTACTTCATCCCAATCCGAAGATTACCGGCTGAGTTTACAAGTAGAAAATGCTGCTCCACCACCAGAACCCACATCGGAACCCACACCAGAACCAACACCAACAGAAGAACCCACACCAACACCAACAGAGGAACCTACACCAACACCAACAGAGGAACCTACACCAACACCAACAGAAGAACCCGTACCAGAATCGACACCGTAATTGGTAATGGGTAATTAAATCCGTGAAATCCCTTGCATCCGTTTTAATCCGTGATATAATAATTGTTTGGTTAATTAGAGGGTAGAATAAATTGGCAGATCAATCATACTTAGATAAAGATACTCCTTTGGTACCAGTGGGCAGCCACTGTATTTTGGAACTGTATGAATGTCCCAAGGATTTGCTCAACGATGTTGATTTCATCAAAAAAGCGTTGGAAGAGGGAGTCAAAGAAGCTGACTCGACTTTACTCAAAGAACTGACTTATCAGTTTGAACCCTACGGAGTGACGGCTTTAGCGCTTTTAGCAGAGTCTCACGTTTCGGTTCACACTTGGCCTGAAATCGGTTATATTGCGATCGATATGTTTACTTGCGGTGAACACGCACAGCCAGAAAAAGCCTGCAAGTATTTAGTAAAAGCTTTTCAAGCGAAAAATCACATACTTTTGAAAATTCCTAGAGGTAGGCTGACACCAGAGCTGAAGAAGCTTGAAGAAAGTTTATTAGCTGGTGCTTCTGAAAGGTAAAAGAAGAAAAAATAAGAGATGGAGAGAGAGTAAATAATTTTTAACTCTTCACTCCATCTCATGACGGACAGATTACGAGGCTAACACTCCTAACTATCACTCCCTTCCCGTTAAAAGATTACCGTTCGCGCAGCGTCTCCCCCAGGGAGAAAAAAAACCGATGCTTGACGCAGAGAACGCATTCGTAAAGAGATAAAGAGAAATAGCTAATTTTCGAGCGGGATAGAAGTAATTACATTTCATAAAGCGAAATATTGCGGAACTGACTTTGTGCTATTGAGTTAGATACATCATCGTCAGACGCTAAAGTGAGATAATCAAAGTTACCTGTAAAGTAGTCTCCGACCTTCATTTCATAGGTTTTCCATCCGGAGCCAAGAATGTAATTATCTTCAATGTCTATTCCCCAATCTTGAGTTCCAGAAACTTGAAATAAGTGCTTGGCATCACCACCGCTGATAATATTATCATTATCAAAACCAATACCTTGTATCTCTCCTTGTGCAGTGCTTTGAAATTCAAATTTGAGAATGGTATTTTGGGTAATATTGTAGTTATTAATATCTAACTTCTTCCAACTGTTACCTTTAAGTTCAACTTCGGTTTTATCATCATAAATTGTAAATGTACCTTTATCTTGATTTACACCACCGTAGGAAGAAAGAGGGGAATTGTTAGTACTATCTTTGACAAAAAGTACAACATCTGAATTTAAATTTTCTTGGTTTTCACCGATGCTTAGCTTATTATTTGTCTGAGCTACAGCTTGAGCGTATTGACTATATTCATATAATTTCAAATTACGGAATTGACTGTGAGCATCAGCATTTCTAACATCATGGTCGTTAGCGAATACTAAATAATTGAATTGACCACTCATATAATCACCGACACGGATTTGATAAGATTGCCAACCAGAGTTAATTTGATATTCAAATCCAGGGATACCCCAACCTTTCTGAGTTCCTGCGAGTTGGAATATATTCTTAGCATCTGTACTAGTTAATTTGTTGTCGATATCAAAA
>JAAUSO010000097.1 GCA_012033205.1 Richelia sp. SL_2_1
CAGTTGTACCGTAAGGAATTAAAGTTGTTTCAATACCTTTTTCAATTAAAAGTTGTGTTGTACCTCTATCAATAGAATAAAGATTTTCAATTATTCCTGTTTCAATAGCCCACTCACGACTAAGTTGTTCGTTAAAGTTTTTTAATGCATCTGATTCATGAAGTTTCTTAGCCTGACTTTTCCAAATTCCAGCAAGACTTTCTAATTCAGTAGAAGCTAATTCTATCCAATTTTGAGGTAAATCTTCAATTGGTTTCCAGACATAAACAGTTTGTACCATACTTCCTCGCTTTTTAATAAAAGCTATGCTCGTAAACTTAATCCTTACTTTTAAATAAAAACTATACTCATAAAATTAATCCTTACTCTTCAATCAAAAATATATACTCATGAAATTAATCCTTACTTTTTAACACAAATCTATAATCACAATTTTAATCCTTACTTTTCAATCAAAGAATATACTCATGAAATTAATCCTTACTTTTCAATAAAAGAATATAGTCATGAAATTAATCCTTACTTTTTATTACAAATCTATAATCACAAATTTAATCCTTAGCTTTCAATAAAAGAATATAGTCATGAAATTAATCCTTACTTTTTATTACAAATCTATAATCACAAATTTAATCCTTAGCTTTCAATAAAAATATATTTATCAACTTAATTATTACTTTTTAATACAAATCTATAATCACAAATTTAATCCTTACTTTTCAAGAAAAAACTATGCTCGTAAACTTAATCCTTTAATTAAAATTTTCTCTTGTAAACGCGAGAAAAGATTGACTAAACTTGTTAAAATACCCGTATCTGCAACTTCTGAAGCATTAATATACTCTTGACGTTCGTTGCGCGTAATTACTACCGGAAATAATCCTTGACGTATGAATATTAATGATGCCAAAGTCCGAGCAACTCGACCATTTCCATCTTGAAATGGATGAATTTGCGTAAAGCGATGATGCAACCAAGCTGCTTCAATTTCTGGTGATACACCTATCTCTAAATGCTGATTGTGCATTTCTATTAAACGCCCAATTTCTGACTCTACTTGTTCTGGGGGACAGTATTCATGAATTCTTCCATCAGGACGTTTGGGATTATTTATAAAAGTTTTCCATTTACCATGTTCTAGCGGTACTTCTATAATTTCTGACAATGAATTTTGTGCAAATGTACTTATTTGATTTCTGGTTAAAACTTGATGTAATTCTCTAATATAAAAAGCAGAAAGCTCTCTTTGAAGAGTAACAAAACTGAACAATCCTTGAATATTGGCAGGTACGCTTAATTCTGCTAATCTTGCATCAGAACTTGCTGTTGGAATGCTCAGTTCAATCCCTTCTTCTAGAATAATTTGAGTTGTACCTCTATCATTAGAATAAAGATATTCGAGCATATCAACTTCAGATAACCACTCTTGACGAAGACTATTTTTAAAATCCTCTAAAACACTTGCACCTTGAAGCTGCTGTACTCGGTTTTTCCAAGCATTAATTAACACTTGTAATTGCTCGGAACGCAATTCAGACCAGTTATTTGGTAAGTCTTCAATAGGCTGCCATAAATATGAATACATTTACATTTTACCTGACAGAATTTTTGCTGCTCCAATATGATAATGCTCAATCTTTATTAATCATCCCTATCCTCAATCTTAGCGGGTTATTAGATACATGAATATAGCGGAGCAGACGAAGAATGTAAACACTACATTTAAAACGTAGGTTCACAACTCTATTCTTTATTCCAGTTTCAGAAGTGCTTTCCCTCTTCCTTCTTTGTAAACAAAGTGGCAATGTAGCGTATTCAGTACCCCATCGCGCTTCCGGTGAAGCGCGAAGACACGCTGACAATTTTACAAACAAATATTCGTATATGCTGTCAAACTCATCACTACTGACTACCTATAAATGCAGATGCTACTAATAGACCTTGAAGGCGGAAACACAAGCCATATAAGTCTTAATCAATCGTCTAAATGTATTGTAAGTAATAGAGTAATTTGCTATATTTATACTGTCCGAGGTAACGTCAGAAGTCAACCGTAACGGCATCTGCTCATGACCAGTTCTCAATCTGTATCTCCCTTCCTATGGGATTCTTTGCGCCACAAGATTCGTAGTTGGTGCGGTTGGGTACGTTGGCAGAACGGTACTTTTAAAAATCTGAGAACCTCAACTGGGCAGCAGCAGCTGCCCAGTTATACAGCATCAGCGGCTAGATGTCTTGAGAATACGGCGTTTCTTTTCAGAAGTAAGAAGATAATCCAGAAGTTTTTCTTACTTTTTTAAACAACTGAAGTAAATACCCTATCCGAGAAATCAAGTTGAATTTCTGCAATTTTCATACCAACAAGTCGAAGTATCTTAGCGACGCAGATAGTACTTGAAATTAGTCGAACCTGTATAACCCGAAATTTTCGCTAATTCTTCAAGACTCTGCGCTCCCATATAAGTTTTACCTTTTATTTTCCAAGTAGGGTAGCTTTGAATACCAGCTTTTTTGCATTCCGGTTTTTGTTCGTTGGGATTATCGGCATCTGCACAATCTGTATGGGGAACTTCTTGATAAGCAACATAACCAAATAACAGTTTTTGCTCGTGGCAGTGAGGACACCACCAAGCAATGTATTCTTTAGCTCCAATTTCTTTGAGATGACGCGCTAATGCTATTTCTGCGGCTCCGGAAGTAGTGGTAACTTCCCAGCCAATCCCCGGTTGTGGAGGATTTTCTCTGGTCAGAATAAAACTAATTGCTCTGCGTTCTTGGACAGGTGATTTGGCAGTTGTAGGCGCATCACCTACGCCATTATAAATACCTAATGTGCCTATTAGCGTTACCATTCCTACAATAATTGCGGTAAAGAAAATTTGTCCGATATCTTCCCAAGCACGACCAACAATTGTCAGCACCAGCATGGTTAAAGAAAATAGAGCCGATGCGATGCAGTAAGGACAAGCAGTTTGGATTTGGCTAAATAATACGTACATTAAATAGCCGCTGAAAACTGTCATGGAAATCGAGCCTATCAATAAAAACGTCCATGTCAAGTTTTCTATTTTCTGGTGCTGTTCCTTGGTTACTCTACCTTTAAAAATAAAAGGTGTAACAGCGAATACCATCATACTGAAATATGCTAGGAATCCAAACAAAGTTAGCGGCTGTGTAAAAATCTCTGCCCAAGGGCTTGTTAGAACGCTATTACATCCAGCAGCAGAAATACCACAACCAACTTGTTTCCCGCTCAGTTTTACAAAGGTCAGATAACCCGTAATTAAAGCACCGCAGGAAGCAATACCTGCAATTAGCAATCGCGAGAAACGATGAATCCAAAAGTTAGAGCGACGACGAATCATAAACTAAGAAATTGTTAATTGGGATTGATTTTCTGAGGGAATAAACTATTAAAATTACGCCTAACACGAATTATTAAAGAAAGCGGTAAAGTTATCAGCTTTACTCTTTCGTGTCAGGCGTAACTCAGTAATAATCAAAGCGAGAGGAGCAATAAAAGAAGTCTCGATTGGTTAATTGGGTGATTGATAAATATTAATTTACGGATGTTTGACTTTGCTTTTGGTCGATAGCGTAGTTGAAACCAATAAGTTGAGAAACCTGTGTGCGTAGGTTTTCGTCTGGGTAGAGAATCGGATTTACTTCAGTTCTGACGTACTGGTTGGCTGATTCTAAAATATGTCTGGCTTCCACTTGAGAAATTGCTTTCTGCTGGTAGGCTACTAAAACCTTTTGAACCAATTCGTCATACTCTTCCTTGTCGCGGAAAGAGAATTTGATTTCTTCTTGTGGAATTGGGGAATTATTAGCGATTACGGGTATATTTTTGCTTGTATCTAAACTTAGAGGTTGTTGCAAGTGAAGTACGTGTTCGCTTCCCTGGGGAATACGAGATGCAAGCTTAGAACGTGGACTTGAAAAGCCAACAACAGCCCCTATACCTTGAAATATCAATGTATTTTCTAAATATTCTGAGCTTTGCGTGCCGCCAGTGAAACCAGTATATATCGGTGAGAAGCGAGCAAAGGATGAGCTATAGTTTGCTGCTTGCTCCATGCGGCTTATTACAGGAATTTTGTTAGCAGGAATTACAGTGCTGGCAGTCGCATTAAGCGCGTAAGATTTACCATTCATGATTAATGACTTAGCAAAAATCATCGTGCCTTTATCTTTACCTTTACCTACGGGAACTAATACAGCTTCTACTCGGCTATTCGCTGGTATTACAACTTTTCCGGCGTTGTTGTAAACTGGTTCGACAGTACGCAAGACTATTGGTCGTTGCTTGTTTGCTCCAGCGTCGAACTCAACGTTGTTTAGGAAACTCACTACTATTGATTCTATGTTTGTGGTTTGTGGAGAAGGTTTTTCAGTAATTGCTTTGGTATTAATATCTTTAGCAAGAGCCGATGAAGAAAAAGCAGCAAAGAAAAAAGGGATAAAACCAAGGAGAGTTACAAAATTTTTCATGAGATTCACCTGAGAATAAAAAATGTAAGAAAGGAACGGATGGAAGCAACGCGATGCCAGTGAACTTGGGCTTATATTCTCAATTACATAGCTATATTCTCAACAAACTTAGGTTTTTAAAGCGCAATCGCACTTTGAAATAGCCTATTTTCGTTCAAAATTTTAGTGACCCACTTTTTCGCGTTGCTCCCGCAATGGATTGAGCGGGGAAATCCCCGCTTTAAATCCCGTTAACTTCTATTGCTGTTCACCTTGTGGTTGTTGTACACCTTGTAAGCCTAAATGAGCATAAAACTGCGCTAAAGCAAGATTGCCCTTCATGTTGATTTCCTGTAGCTTCACTTCTGCTGATTTCTCAATCGCCAGCCGATGGGTTCTTTGTTGCTCATAGTTGATATTCTTGTTAGCGTCTGCCTCTATACCACTGATACTTACATCTCTTTGGGCATTGATGCTAGCCATTTCTACTTGAGCTTTGGCACCAAATAAAGCTGTATCTCGCTTCGCTGCGAATTCGTTCCAGGAGTCGCAGTTTTTAAGCCCTAAGTCAACATGGGTGACTATCTTTTTCGCCGTTGAAGACTCCCAATCCCTGTCCCAAGTTGATTCTGAATTATTTTCTGAGTTCCAATCAAATATATCAGAACTGGTGCTAGTAAGTTCACCCTTACCCTGCAAAATCCATACCTTGCCACCCACATTTTTTTTACTTGAACGGCTGTGTTCTTTGTGTTCGCTATGTTTACTGGAATCTGATTGAGAACCATTATCGTCCTGCTTTGCATTAGTTTGCATTTCTAATAAATCTGTAGTTGGGATATCGGTACAGCTAGGATTGTCACTGCCGAGAACAGGTTTATCATCATTGAGAGAGTTGGCAAATACTGGCGCATTAAACGTAGCAATCAGAGCAATAGCTGCAAACAAACGGAAAATTATTTTGTACGACAAATTAAGAGACATGATTGACTTCCTTAAATTTAAAGTGTTTAAGTGGACACCCACAGCCTTTCTGTGATATCTGTGCTGAGGGGAAATAACTTACAGGCTTGAATAATGCAAGTTATTAAAATGGGTAATTAATGCTTGGTTCTAGTTGATTTTCTTGTGGAGCTTTTTCTTCTGGCACTTTTTCGCTCATCTGACTTACACTCAGACAAATTATCAGTGTATTCAGCTATGCACTCCCCTGTATCGTAGGCAAGGGTGATTCCTGCGGCTAATGCAGCCGCAATCACACGCTTTCTGTAACTTCCAGAGGTGGCACCTCCTGTGATAACGCCATTTTTGAATGCATCTCCTGCCGCTTCTATTTCGCAGTTGATTAACTCAGTGTTCGCAGTATCCACGCACATCTCGTAAGATGTTTGCTCTCTCTGTTTGGTGGGATTCGCGCTAGCTGATGCCGCAACACTGACCACGCTTATTGTTGCCGATAAGCCAATAGCTAATGGTTTGAATCGCATTTTAATTTCTTTTGAATTTTGTACTAAGTAATTCCGAAAGAAAACTTTCTAATCGCTTCCTGCGGGTTTCAATTATCTAGCAACTTAAAAATGCAGCTTGGTCATTTATTGCTTGCAAAAAAAAGAATAACTCTTACTTAAGGCAGAAATATAAGGCTGGTCACTAGACGTAATCTACCTTAAAAAACAGAGCAACAAAAGGAATTTTGGGCAGGGAAACAAGTGGAACTTAAAACACCAAAAGGCTCGGCTGATGGGTATGAGTCCTATTGACAAATATAAAAAAAATGTTTCATAACATTCTCACATATCTTTTTGAGAAAAATATCAAAATAATTTTATCACTCAGTATTAGTCTTGTTTTCTTTGATATATAGCAAAAAAAGAAATAATAGCAAGTTTTATTTTATACTTTAATATCTGATTATATTAAAGAGATATTACACAAAAAACATATTGGTATTCTAGATTTTTTGCTGACTATTTATAGACCTGGAAACAATATTTAAATTCTTCTTGTCAATCAAACATATTGATTTAAACATCATACTTAGTTGTTTAAATCTTATTTAACCCAAGTTACGGGTTATTAAATACAAATTTACGTAGTGTCTCATCTTACGGACATCTCGGCAGACACTTAAGTAAATCTGTTCTATTGTAAATGTTTGTAAACATTTTGCTTTTAAATTGCCCACTATCTGTTTCTGACTGTTTCTTGTTATGAGGGCGAAAGAAGATTGAGTCAATCTGGAAATGAATCTGTGGAGCAAAGTCTTGTAGCTTTTAGCTGCTAGTTTATAAATTAAATTTCATGAATTCAGGACAAGCATTATGCCGAAAACTAGTCTAAAACCCTTAGAAAAAGCAGAATACATACAAAAACATATAGATCGCTTTTGTATAGATTGCTTTCGTAGCGATTCACAAGTGAAATCCTATGATAAGGCGGATAGATTATTAAGAGTGCTGCAAAGCGAAATTCCAATTTATAGTATATTACCTCCTCCTTATCTTCCTTATCATCTTGAAGCTTTGAATAAAACATGGATATATGTTTTAAAAAAAATTGGCAAATTATTTCAAGGTTTTGAGTCAACTGAGGATAATCTTATCCAAGATAACCTAACTCGATGGATTAATAAAAACTTACATCGTCGCGAGCAAAACATTATACGAACAGAAGAAGCAAAATTTCGCACTCCAATTCCTAAACCAAGTAAAGAAGAAGAAAAAAGTCACACTCCAATTCCTAAACCAAGTGAAGAAGAAGAAAAAAGTCACACTCCAATTCCTAAACCAAGTGAAGAAGAAGAAAAAAGTTATCAAAAAATCATTAGCATTGACCAGCCCGATGCTAATGGTATTCTTCTAGGAGAGAAACTTCCAGACCCTAAATCTATTATTCCTGGCATAGAGGAACTTGATAATTATATTAAGCCGCTTATCAAGCTAGAAGGTCAAGACAAGTGGCAACGCTTTGAGCAATATATCTTAGAAGACCCAAGCAATGTACTTAAAAATAGATGTCATAAACGCTGTTCTGAATGTAACTGTCAATCACTTGCAATAAGTCTTGTTATTGAAGAACCACCTCATTCCTATCGTAAAATTACTAACAGGCTTAGTCCATATATTAACAATCATAGTGCAGTGATAAATTTTTGGGAAAATCATTGCTTATGTCTTCTTCGAGATATTTATAAAGAACTTGATTAATGATTAAAAATGACTTGATGTAAATTAGCTAGAAAAATCAAGCTCTAAACAACTAACAACAAACCAACTGTCTATAAAGGTGTTTACTACTCATGAGCTTAACAATAATTTCTCAAGAACTAAATTTTTTTGAAATACCAATTGGTATTAAAGCACGTAAAAAAGCGCAGGAGATTGCTTCCCAACAAATTGATATAGAGATAGCTAAGAAAAAATATCTTAGTACTTTATCTTGGTATGTTGTATTTACCTATTTGAAGATGTTAGATATTAATGTAAACCCAGAAGAAAGTTATTGCTGGAATCCAGTTTTCTACTTGAATCCCCGACGAAATATTACAGATATTTTTGTTTCTGATTTGGAAGAAAGATTAGAAGTATTTCCTGTATTACCTGATGCGAATTTTGTTTCTTTTCCAGATGAAGTTATTGAGAATCGCCTTGCCTATGTCTGTGTCCAACTTAATAAAGGTTTAACAACAGGCATAATTCGGGGTCATACGTACCCGAAAGAAGGTATCATTGCTTTAGATAAACTAACTCCGTTTACAGAACTATTGTCTCCAGCAAATAATGCAATGTGCGCTAGTACTTCAAGCGCAACAGTTAGCAGTGCGTCAAGCACAACAGTTAACACGGAAATTCCTCCAGAATTCAAATTCATTGATTTAGGTGAGTCCATAGGAACAGTAAAACTAACTGCAACAAGGAAACTGGGTAGTCCAAAAAATGATATTTCTGTGGTGGCTCAATCTGATGATAACCAACCATTACCACCTGGTGTTGAGTTAGCTTTAGTGAACAAAGAAGGTAAACCAATAATAAGCCATTCTTCATCCAAAGAAGAAAAGCATTTACAATTAAGCTTTTCTAGAACTCCTGGTAAACCGTATTTAATTCGACTAGCCTTTAATAATAAAGAGGTAATCGAACAGTTTTCCAATTAGATCATTAAAAATGCTAACTTGCTTTGTAATTTTACTAGATAAATAGTAGTTGGTTACATCATGAAAAAAATATGTGGTTTTGCCTTATTTCTACAAGTATGCTTATTAGCTTCTTCATGTCAAGTCATAACCCGAAATTCAGACCTTTCTAACAGTTATGACAGTAACAATAATATTGTTAAAAGCAACTCTGTTAAGAAAAAAAATATCAATGTTCCAAATGACCCTGGATTTGAAAAACAATGGGCATTTGAACTACACAATTCCCACTCTATTCCCAAGGGGAAGGGTGTTGTGATTGCTGTGGTTGACAAATTCCCTGAAAATAATCTTGGAACAGATTTTAGTATAAAAAATATTCACCCTAACAGTAAAAATGTACAAAGCGGAAAAAGGCTGGCTACAAATAAAGATATTGAGGAGCTTCCGAAGAATAATGGTAGTTTAAAAGAAAACATACATGGTTTTTTTATAACTGCAATTCTTGTTCAAACAACTAACAATAAAATAGGAACTGCTTCGATAGTTCCTGAAGCGCAGGTAATGATTTTGGACGTTTCTAACGACAATAATGCTGAAAATTTTAATGCTGCAAAATTTACTGCTAAAGCTATTCGTGATGCAGTTGATAACGGTGCTGATATTATCAATTTAAGTATGGCAATTAAGATTTCTGATCAGGATGTTAAATATGCTTTTGATCATGCGTTTAATAAAAATGTTTTGGTTGTAGTAGCCGCCGGAAATGATAAAAGAGCTAACACTTCCTACCTAGCTAAACAATCTGATGGCAAGATTGTAGTAGAGTCCGTAAATAGACAGGGAAAAAAGTCATCCTTTTCAGATGATGGTGAACTAGCAGCAGCAGGCGGGGAACATGAAGGTTGTATAGAAGTAAATGATGAAAACACTAATCCACTAGGGATTGTCCAGACTTTATCTATACTTGATGACGATGACGACGACTTTGAAGACAAGCTTATCAGTTGTAGTGGTACAAGTATGGCTGCTCCTTATGTTGCTGGTGGAGCTGCTTCTGTTATAGAAATATTGAAACCAGCAGGTATTCAAAGTCCTTTAATAGTAGAAGAAATACTAAAGTTTACAGCAAGAGAAAAAGGGGATAATGCTGGTATTCTAGATGCTAGAAAAGCAGTTGAACTTGCTAATCAACTAGTTGATAAAAAAGCGCTATTTCTAATGAAGAAGAAAAACTTGTTTCTTTGATAATAGAAAAAGCGTATAGACTAATGAAAAACGCTTTAAAGGAAGAAGATAGTCATACACTACAATCAGTATTAACTTTATTCAACGATATAAATATATTTGCTCCTAACCAACTCAGCATTTTAGAGTGGAATAAAGTTTGCTGGTTTGGTAGCTTATTAGCTGGAATGCAGGATAAAACAAAACATCTTGAAAATTTATCATCTGCGTGTGAAAAAGTCGTTACAAACGAACAAGACCCAAATTATTATTATTTTTTAGATACTAAAGCTGTTTTTATGGCATTAAAAGGCGATTTTACTCAAGCAGAAAAATACTTTGAAGAAGTATACCGCGCAAGCTCATCAAGAAAGATTTATTACAACGAAGATAGAGAAAAAGAATACGAAAAGCGACTAACTTTACTTCAAAATAATCAACTAGCTCAACGGAAAAATATTTTATTGGATTTTTTTAATCAATCGAATTGGAAATGTTATGTCACATATGAAAATAAAGATATCCCTTCCGACTGCAAAAACAACTCGGTACAAGTTTCAACAATAAAAAAATATTAGATGAAAGATTATTGTAGCAAAAACCTTTATCAACAAAACATTGAAGGTGTCGCCGCAAAAAAAAGCTACAGCAAAAGGCTTATTGATGTTCAAAGGAGGATAATTTATCTGAAATAAGTTCTGGTTTGACTAAATTTTCG
Organism: Richelia sp. SL_2_1; assembly: GCA_012033205.1. Classification (GTDB taxonomy): domain Bacteria; phylum Cyanobacteriota; class Cyanobacteriia; order Cyanobacteriales; family Nostocaceae; genus Rivularia. The sequence continues at coordinate 10,551 of JAAUSO010000097.1, forward strand.
TACTGTTTTCAGGTTATTAGTAATCTCGAAGAAACACATCATAACTCATAGGAGACAAGTAAATGAGAAATACATGGAAGAAATCTAGTTTGATAGGAACGATTACTTTGGTTTCGTCATTGTCTTTTGTCGATTTAGTAATTCCGCCGAAAGCGTCAGCAAGTGTAGAGCAGAAAGCGATTAATAATATTACCTTCAACGCAGGTATAGAACAATTGACTACTGTAGGAGATTTTCGTCGTATTCGTCGCCGTCGTCGAAACGGGAATGTAGATAAAAACCTACCTCCTGTTTCCTGCTCCCCTTGTGGTTGCTAATAAGTAGTTGTGCAAAATTAATTAGACATTCTGAAACGTTGAAATCCTTGCGATTGCTTCGTTCCTCGCAATGACAATATATAATTAATTTTGCCTAAGCACTTAAAATACAATAAATAGGGGTATGGGTATAGCCGGGGTACGTACAAAGTGCGCCTGATGCTGTTGACCTAAGCCGGATGGATGACTTTCTGGCTTAGGTCAACAGCATTGCTTATGCTTCCAACCCCTGACAGCTTTTGGGTATAGTGACATTCTTAAATTTGACTTTAAACGACCGTTTTTTATAACTACGGTGCTTTGGATGTTTTGCATAGACAAAATTATATAATTACAATACCTGAAATACTAGCATATCAAACCCTGCAAGCAATCACATTTTAAATCTAATAATATTGTCTATTTAAAATTATGAAATTGTATAATTGTGGTTTAAACGCTGCGTCAAAGGCACGCTCAGATCAATACCATCCAGCAAGGTTAACCCTATTTTCAAGGATAATAATATCAACCCGCCTAGCAAGCATCATTCGTATCCTCCCTTGATTGGTTCATTTTGACATTATATATAGACAAAATTATATAATTACATTAAACTATATCTCAGTCATATCATGCGTTGTAGGGAAAAGATATATTTCGGATACATGGTATTGTCTATATAAAATTGTGTAATTATGCAAATATGTAATTATGATTATCACGCTAACTAGCTTCAAAGGCGGAACTGGTAAAACGACCTCCGCCATCCATATAGCAGCTTACTTTTCTCAGTTTTCAGATGTTCTTTTGGTAGATGGCGACCCAAATAGGTCATCTCTTGGATGGGCTTCCCGTGGAGAATTACCATTAAAGTTTGTGATGAAAAAGCAGCTTTAAAGCATTCTTCAAAATATGAAAATATCGTTGTTGATACTAAGGCATTTCCAGAGCCAGAAGATTTAAAAGCATTAGCTTCCGGTTGTGATTTATTGATTGTTCCATCAACTCCCGATGCACTATCTCTTGACTCCTTGATGAAAATAGTTGATGTTTTAGACGATATAAATGATGTAAATTATGGTGTTTTATTGACTAGAATTCCTCCAAAACCTAGACGAGATGGAGAAGAAGCTAGAAAGCTATTAGAGGAAGCAGAAATACCAACTTTTTCATCTCAGATACGAGAAGCCGTAGCATTTCAAAAAGCTAGCTTAAAGGGTGTTTAGTTTCAAATTCCGGAGATTCTAGAGGAAAAACTTGTTGGGGTGATTACAAAAAATTAGGAGATGAAATAAAAAATGAGTTCGGAGAATAAAGAAAGTAAATTTAGTGGAATGCTAAAGAATAGAAAAAAATCTAAAGCAGCTTCTACAGTGGAGGATTTACATAATACAGAAACTACTGTTAAAGAAGATAGTTCAACTAATAATACTCAAAAGAAAGTAGGCAGACCAAAGGGGAAGAGAAGCAATCCAAACTACACTCAAATATCTACTTTTATTAATAAAGAAAACTATGAATCAGCCAAGATAAGGCTGATAAAGGAAGGAAAGAAAAGAGATTTTGGGGATTTAGTTGACGAGCTTTTAGAGCAGTGGTTATCTGATTAATGCTCCCCAACAGAAAGGTGCAACCCTGCCGGATGATGGTATTACTGAGTGGCATCCGGCATTTTTATCATTGGGTAAATCCCTGGAAGAATGTGCAGCAGTTTGAGGATTTTGTAAAAAATATAAACCGAAGCCCAAACCTGAGAAACGCTACCACTGGGGAAGTAAATTGTTACCAAAAGTTGCGAAAGGTAAGGGTAAGAAGAAAACATCACCCGGACAAATGCGGCTACCTTGGGATACAAGGGAAGTTGTGGATATCGAAGTGAGCGAGGTAGCCGAAAAGTTTGTCATGGCTAATTGTTATAACCCTAAAAGCGCGGCTCAGTTTTTCGATGATTCTATCTAAAATCCCGCGCCGCAGCTTAGTGTCAGGTATCGGATTCGTGAAAAGCTTATGACTTCTTGAATATTTATAGAAGATAAATCAATCGATGCACATTCTACTCCATCAGCAGAAAGCCGACTCATGGTTCTCAACCGCAAGCTAGACTTTCCACTTTGTCTGGAATTTAATACATAACAAAACTTACCCTTTTGTAACGCTTCATATAATTCATCATCAGCTTCTCGTTTGACATAAGTGCTGGCGTTTTCGGGTAAACTTCCGGAAAATATATAATCATGAATATATTCGTCAACCATAATTTAATTTAATAATTTAGTTTAAATTAGTTTAAAAATACTGAGAAGTACTGACGATATAAATCGCAACTAGAAACGCAATCGTTACCAAGAATTTTTACTAAACCCAGACTGTGCAATTTAAAGGTAATTTTCGGATTCAATTGCACGGGTTCAGAGGAAAGTACAACTTGTTTATATGCTACTTCTAACTCAGAATCAGCTTGTAAAATTTCTAATAATTGTCCCAAATGATAACTAAAAATTCCTTCTTCTGTAGGTGCCAGATTCAATAGTGATTCTAAAGATATTTCCTGACTTTTGAAACTAGAAATTGCTTCTTGAACTAAATAAGGATGTCCCCCTACTAAAGTCATTAATTTAATTATGTCTTGTTCTTCCAACTAACTATCTAGTTGATACTTACTCGCCATTTCTTTTACTTGGTTTTGGTTAAATTCAGGTAAATCAATGGCTAAACCAACATTAAAAGGCGAGCGATTAATATCCAGGGTAGGATAAACTTCGGTAGAATTAACTACCACTAAGCGGATTTTCTTCCAAATTTTACCCATCCTGTCACTTTGCTTGGCAGTTTCATACCAATTCCGCAGCAGTAAACAGAAGTCGGAGAAAATATTTTCACACGTAAACAACCGCTCAAAATTATCTATAGCCAAAACCAAAGGAGCGTCAACTTTGGCTAATAAATATCTTTGAAAATAACGAGTACAACTATTATTTAACCCCAAACTATCTTGCCAGTATTCATCCAAATTGGGTGATTTTTCTAAAACGTCAGAAACATAACTACATAACCACTGCAAGAAAGTTTTTAAATCAGTAAGAACAGATTTATCGGCAAGCTTTAAATCTAACTTTGCTGTTTGATAACCCTGCTCTCTAGCATAATCTAGCATTTTCTCCAACAGCAAAGTTTTTCCCATTTTCTGAGGTGCTTTGATGCGAATTAATGCCCCTGGTTGCAAAATCGCCTTTAAACATTTATCTTCAATCGGAGGTCTTTCAATATATATATTTGTATCTGTACTAAAGTCTCCATTACTGTTATCTTGCTCATCATCTAAATTAAAATCAATTATTTCTATTTCTTTTTTAGTTGTTGTTACTGACGAATCCAGAAAATCGGGTTGTGAATTGGAGCTTTTATAACCAGCTTTTTCTAGTAAAACGCAAGCACGTTGCCAATTCATTTTTTTTTAATCATTGTCATTAAGTATTTCCTGAATGTACGGGTTTATTTCGTCACATAAAGCTGTTCTAACTTTTCCATCTTTTCCATCTCTACTACCAAGCTTGATAGAAATATCTTTAGGGGTGTGACCAACTAAAACTCCATATAAATAATATTTATTCCTTTCCGATAGTTCTCCTTTGTTGTGGAATTTTTTTCTAGCTGCATTGATATCAATAATCAACTTATCTACATTCCATGTTGCAGCTTCTGGAAATAATTCTAGTGGATTCATATCTATTTTTTAGTAAGACACAGCTTGATTCTAATATATTCTTGACGACTGTTAAACCCACTAATAAATGTTAGCTAACGACTGTTAGATTATTCATTATTTTAGATAACACTTGTCTATGACGTAACTAAAAAGAAAAACTTATATTGAACTCGTGAATAAACAACCGAGGAGAAAGACATCTCATAAATATCACTCAAAAGAGTGAATTTACTGGCTGATAAAGTCTTCTCCCAAACTATTTGCATTCTTTAACTTCCAGAAAGCAATATTTAAATTTCATAAAAAAAGAAAAGGAAGTTTATCTTTCTTAAGTTGGGAAACAGAAATACAGGACTTTATAACACCACTTGATCATCCGCCCAATCCCCACCCACTCATCCGAGATAACTTATTCAACAAATTCTTCCCTCCTAACTTAATTTTCCACCGCAGCAATTCAGGGTTCTCCGGGTCAAAATTCTCCCACATTTGCAACCATGAGCGAGCGCCCGAATTTTCTTTCTTCGCCATGAATAATTCAATTTGAGCGTTGCAAAAATTACCAAATTCGGAAAAATGAAACCGCTTGCGAGATATCAGAGGCTTCAACAAAGCTTCTGCTTCTGCAATTTCTCCATCGGAGATTTTCAACCGAGCCAGAGACATTATCGGAAATAGGTAATCGGGATATTTTGATGATAAATAGGATAAAAGCTTGTACGCTTCTTCCGTGCGTCCTTGAACTTGATAGGTGCCAGCTAAGTTGTTGAGTAAATCTGGTGCGTCTGGTTCTATTTCTAAAGCTTTTTGCAATATTTTTTCTGCCTCCACTGCTTTTTCGACTTCTCCAGTTTTCATCAACGATACAGCTTTAGCCCCCAGAATTTTGACTTGACGAGAATGAGTCGTCACAGTTGGCTCTTCGTGAAGCTCGTAAGAGATTAGATTAACTTCTTGCCATTCACCTCGCAACCACAATTTGACTCCGGATTCTGGCAGCAGTCCGGCTTCAGCTACCGTTATTGCTGCTTGATTACGCATTGCATCGGGACCGCGTTGCGAGATAGCAAAGTCCCGCAGCGCTGCAAGCATTTCCTCTGAAGGGGCGAAACTAGCAAAGCGAAAGGCGAATTCTCTTCCTTGGGGGTCTCCTCTATCCAGTAATATGGGTATGAGGTGGCTGATATGGGGATTTTTATCAAAATAATCTTTAGAAGATGTGACTAAATACTGTTCGCTCTTCTTTTTAGAACTAGAATTTACTAAATCTGACAGATGCTCCATTGTACTTTTTGTTACCCAGCAACCAAAGGGTAATGCCCAAGGTGCGTGACGTTGACCAATTGGTTTTTTCAAATCTTCAAGGTTTGCTTGTGCTAATTCAGAACCTTGGGTATCTTCTGAAGCTTGGAGCCATAATTTACGAGCTTCGTAATCGCGTCCGTTTCGTGCCATTGCTACTGCTACCAGGTGAGAAAACAACCCGGTTAACGATGCGTATTGAAGTTTATCAGAAGAAGACGCTTGTTCAAAAAGTTGTAAAATTCCTTCGTCATCACCAAAGTACGAGAGGGCTTCTGCTTTCTTTGTCCACACATCCCAGCCCTCGGCTTGAGAATTCTTCAATTTTTCACAATTAATGAAAGCTTGTTCAATATCACCATTGAGAAAATAGTAACGAGTCAAGTTAGAAAGGGCGTGGATATTGTCTGGCTGGATTTCTAGGACTTTTTGACAGTAACCAATCGCCTCCGCTAAATCTCCCTGTGTAAAGCTAATTAAACTTAAATTATTGTAAGAAGAAACCAAATCAGGTCGCAATCTAATCAACTCTTGATTAGCTTTTTTAGCTTGCTCGAATTCCCCTTGGTTTAAATAACCTTGAGCGCGTTCGTGTAATACCGCAATCTCCCAACCATCGGAGCGCGTTAAATTCATTTCAGCCAGGAGTTTATCCACCTTTTCATCTAATTCTACAATAAGAGCGCGGGCATCATTCGCCTTTTCATGGTTGGGGAAACGATTCACAGCATATTGAAAGGCTTGCAGGGCAAGTATTGGATGCAAATTAGCATAATGTCCTCCTGCTAAGGAATATGCCGCATCTGCATTTTTGGGGTCTGCTATAAGCAGCATTTCGCAAGCACGCTCATAACCATGTAAATCTTTTAACTCATAACAGACGTTTACTAAGTGGGAGAGAACATCTGCATTATTGGGGTAGCTATGATTCAAATTGTTCAGACACGCTCGCGCTTGCGACCATTTTTGCTTTATCATCAAAGCTTCTGCTCTCTTGAGTTCCGGTGTTAAGCTCTTAACCCCAAAACCAGCACTTTTACTCAAACTGGTTCTCTTTTTACTTGCCATTGTTCGTAACCTCCCGCTGCATGTTTTAGGGGATAGGAACTTTGTTCTTCAACAGATTTTAGTAATGTATGCACCCCCTTTTAGGAGTTTATTAGTAATGATGGTTTTATATACTATCCTCGTAGCTTTTCTTTACCACAGGAGAGGAGTAAAAAAAGGCCTTTACGTTGGAAAGGGCAGATCCATTTCACCTTTAATTCGGATACAACCTGCCCTTTGACTATCAGTTTACTTACGGCGCACGGAAGCACCATGTATGTCGCTATGCTCGCTTCCAGTGTAAGCATGACCACCGGGTGCATTTGCTGGTGCAGTATCTACTGTATTGGTAGTGTTGTAATGCCAATTATCATACTATTGAGCCGGAATTTTTTCCTCTTCCTGGTTGAAAATATATAGTTCTGCTAACCGACCACAGCTCCGGCAATTGAGGAAAGCTTAGTGGCGATTCAATGAACATGCAGCAACAGCACGAACCATATATTTACGCCTAGTTTTAGCCCTCATTGGTTATTAGGATTTTTATCTAAAAAAAATATTGAACCAAGATTACTTGCAAAAAACTCGTTTGGAAGACCAAAAGCAAGACTTGCTCGCCAGCATAAACCTATCCAGAGACAAATCATCTGGTGTGCGAGTCAAAAAAGCTACCTTTACCTACAAAATATAATCTCAGTAAACCCAGAAACAAAATCCCAAATCCGGGCATTGTTTCATACCTAAGATACTTGACATGAATGTATAAGTCTAAATAAAAGAAAGAATTACCTCGTATGTGGTGAAATTGTTAAAACAAGAGTAAAGCCGCTTTTATTAATAAGGACGGAAATATGATGCATATCCAAATCAAACCAGAACACGAACAATTTATTCAAGCACAAATTGCAGCAGGTCGATTTACGTCAGCTTCGGATGTCATCAATGAAGCGTTTAAGCTGCTAGAAGAACGAGAAAAAAGGTTAGAGGAATTGCGCCAGAAAATTGCAGTTGGAACCGAACAAATTGAACAAGGAAGAGTTACAGATGGCGAAATAGTTTTTGCGCGATTGCAAGAAAAAATACGCAAGATTGCAGAGGAATCAGAAGAATGAGTAATTATTCTTTTTCAGATGAAGCAATCCAAGATTTAGATGATATTTGTGAATATATTGCTCGCACTAATTCTAAAGCTGCTAGCAAGCTTTTGATGATATACGTAAAAAGTGTAAGTTGGTAGCTGATTTTCCTAACATGGGGAAAAGTTATGGAAGACTTGCACCAAATCTACGTGGGTTTGTTGTAGATGATTATATTGTGTTTTACTACCCTAAAGAAGACGGGATTAATATAACTCGTGTAGCAAGCGGTTATCGGGATTTAGAATCATTATTTTCTGATGAGTAATTATATTATTTCGCCTGGGGAGAATGAAGCATAGATGAACTATATCTCAAAGATGTATTAACATGCTAAGGAGCCGACAGTAATACGAGAGGACATTGCGACTCATGTCAGGCTGGCTACTTTTACCCTATGCTCAATAATTAATATTCATACATCAATAATTAGCACTTTAACTATCAGCATATTAAATATTTTCTGGAGACAGTTATTCGATTAGCCTCCCGTGTAGAAAACATTCTACGGGAGCAATGGCGGGCGCAAAGGCTGGTAGGATTATCGCAGGGAACTCTGTTTTTCTGCTATTAACGGGCGCATTACCAAGTATAATATGATAAAAAACTTTTCTAACACTTCTATAAGGGAGAGTGTGCCAACTCAACGAATGGCTGACGTTTCTGGTAGCGCCCAACTCGTTGCTCTTTGGTTACACGGTAAGACTCCTAAGTCGCAGAAAAGTTACGACCGCGATGTACGCGAGTTTTTTAGTTTTCTTACTGGGCAAGCAATTAGTCAAGTCAGGTTAAATGATGTTGACCTGCGGACGGTAACTCTTAATGATGTACAAGCTTTCCAGGATTATTTGGAGTCACGCCGACCGGAACCTAAGCCTAATGCCAAAACTAAGCCTACGGGGAATTTGACTCCGAATGCAATTAAAAGAAAGATGGCTTCTGTTAAGTCTGTTCTCAGGTTTGGCTGCGAAATTGGTTATTTACAATACAATGTCTCGGTTCCGGTTAAGCTCCCTAAGACTAAAAATACGCTAGCCGAGCGCTATTTAACGGAATTGGAAGTTATGACGATGATTGCTTTATGTCAAAATCAACGCGACCGCTTAATCTTGCGTTTGCTTTATTTGACTGGGGCAAGGGTAGGAGAAATTGCCAGCCTGAGATGGCGCGATATTAAGCCAAACCGCGATGGGTTGGGGCAGGTAACTCTTTTTGGGAAGGGGGATAAGACTCGTTTTGTGGTTATCAAGGCTGACCTTTACAACAAGCTTGTAGAGTATCGTTCTAAGAAGGGCGAAAACAATGCTGTCTTCCCCAGCCGCAAGACTGGTAAGCCTGTTTCTGCAAGACAAATTCATCAGATAGTTAAGGATTGTGCTTTGAAAGCAAACTTAAGTAAGGATGTTAGTCCCCATTGGTTGCGTCATGCTCATGCTACTCATGCTCTTGACCGAGGTACGCCACCGCAGTTGGTACAGGCGACGCTGGGGCATGAGGATTTATCTACTACTGGGAAATATGCCCACGCCCGTCCCAATCAGTCTTCTGGGTTGGATTTGCCTGGGTAGTATGGCAGAAGAATGCTGGGGGATGTGGTTGATGACCGCGCACACCAAGCCGGACGTTACTAAGAAAGGAGAGATTTATGAAAGAAGAATAAAACACACTCGCAGTTAGATAATTATAATTTATTTATTACCAGTCTTAAATAAGGAAATATGGAATCATCAAATATACGGACGGAAGTAATCAAAGAAGTTAATCTTATCCCAGAAGAGAAGTTAACAGAATTGTATAAGTTTATTCATTCTTTTAGATTAGGTGTAGAGGATAAGATTGAAACGGTTGTTTCTAGAACTAAAGATGATGAGGAAAGAAGAGAAAAAATTATGCAGTTTGCTGGTTCTTGGAATGATATGTCGGATGAAGTGTTTGCTGATTTTAATGAGGAAATAACTACACGTCGCCAACAGGCTTTTTTGGGGAGAAGAAGCGATGAATCTAGCCTTGATTGATACTAATATTTTATCATTATTTTCCGCAAGAATCCAAATGTTATTGCGAGTTTTAATGCATATCTTAAAGAGTACGATAAACTTAATATTAGTATCATTACTTATTATGAAATCGTCAGCGGGCTGAAGCATCGGGATGCTCTTAAACAACTAAAATCTTTTTTAGAGTTTGCTGAATACAATACTGTTTTACCTCTCACGGAACGCTCTGCTACAATTTCTGCCGATATCTATGCTAATTTACGCAGCAAGGGTACGCCCATTGATGATATTGATATTCTTATAGCCGGAATTGCTATTGCGAATAATTTAATTGTTGTTACTAATAATCGTAGAGATTTTGAGAAAATCCAAAATTTAGACATTGAAGATTGGAGTCAATCTGAGTAAATGGTAACTGTATCAGTTTGGTAAAGGTATTGATTAATTGGAAGCAATAAGTGGTCGTTGCTTGTAGTAGGTATGGATTGCTTCTGCTTTTAAGAAAACTTGCACAGATGCCTTCTCTTTACCATAAATAATTTAATATACGTAATATCGCCAAAAAAAAATATTACGTGTATTAAATATATTAGTAGCGCTTGGTAAAATGTACGATTATTCTACAGTAAGAATCTTTCCTACCTTGTCATACACCTGCTGCCATTTTTGATGCTCTTCTCTTGTATGGAGTTTAGGCAATTTGTAATCGGAGTGTGTATGATTGTTTTCTGTTACTAACTGTTGTTCGACTTTCTGGAAAGCATTATATAAATTTTCAACATCTGTCGATTCTTTAAGTATTTTTAAAATCCAATCTTCTTTGCCTTTCAAGTTATCATAAAAATTGTCTGATATCACAATTGATATCATAAAAAAATATTCGTTTTTTAGCTCAAATATATTCATTATATTTAAGCCAAAGGTAATTCATTATCTATTTCTAATGCCTTTCCATAATAATCACAATAAGATACATGGTATATAAATTCAACTAAAGGATTTAACTTATCTGAGCGCAATAATCTTGTTGGTATCGCACTAAATTCCAATTGATATCTGAGCTTTTCTGTTGTCTTATCCGGGAAGGGATAAAGCATTACTATAGCTAATTTTAAGCCAGTTTTTTTGAATGCTCTTATAGCTCTGTTCATTAGCCATTTTAATTCTTGATTTGTATAGTTTTTTAGCTGGTAATTTGAGCTAGAAAAATTATTCATTTCGTTACATCATTAAACTGTATACTGCACAGTAAGCTGTTACTGTTTACTATTGCTGTATTATGTTACTGCATACTGCGTTTTTAAAGCTCTTATAAGCAGCATTAATTAACTGTTTGAGCAATTCAGAAGAAGGACAATCCAGTGCGCTTACACATATATAAAAGCATAAATAAATTCAGGGGCTTTGAACCCAATTCGTCAGTCCAAAACTGCTCACCCCCACTGCCGACTGCCTGTTTTGGTAAATATCCCAAGAAGGAATTGAGGTTGGGATAACCAGCATTATGATTGGTGATTATTTATTACAATAAGTCATCTTTTTAATAAATTTGATATGTTACTTCACCAATTTTAGTCAAAGTTTATAGGTTGACCGTTAAAATGCTCGTAAATCTTGTTAACTTCAAACCAGGAAGGAAGCGTTTTTTCTACTTCAATAAGTTCGTTTCCATGTTCATCTACTAAACCGTGGACAATCTGTACTCGTGATAGTGGGATTTCGCCATCAGCAGAGAATTTTTTGAGTTGAATTGTGCCAGATTTCCGCGCATCAAATGTCCCTTCAACTGTGCTTTCATTGGTGAAGTAGTGGTTTACTCCAATGAAGTTTTCTTTAGCCTTACGGGTGTCGGTAAGGTGCATTGAAAAGAAAAGGGTTGCTACTTCCTTACAGCTTGGAAGTTTTTTAAGGTTAGTAAATTCGTCAATAATGATTTGCTGTTTTGATTTTGGCTTTTCTTTGATACGCTGCAACCATCTATCGGTTGCATCTTCTAAAGCCTGCCCGATTTCTTCTTCTGATTCTGCCTTTAAGCTAGCATCAAGGAGTTTCCATACATCCCAGTTTTCTCCCGTAGCGTGCCTATCAATTAGCTGATAAATAGGCGCATCAAAGCAGTATTTACGGATAAGTGCTATTGCACCAGCAGTATTAGTTTTACCGCTTCCTTGAGCGCCAATTAACCACAATGGTTTAGCGCTTTTGATAATAGAATATAACCAGCCATCATCATGTTCTTTTAATTGCTGCAATAACGCTTTTTTACAAGCTTCATTACTGTTTTGAGTAGCATTTGAATCTTCATTATATGATGTTTTACGTTGAATCTTCTCCCTTTCTTTATCAGCTTTGGCTGCATCTCTTCTATTTTCTGCAATCTGCTTTTCTAGTCCAGAGTGTTCGGCATCGCGGACTTTTAAGTAATCTTCAAGTCCTAATTGGGACTTGATTTGTTCGTTGTCTTCATCTGTTAGCCCAAGTTCTTGACGTTGCAAAATATCAACTTGGCTTTCTACATCTTTGGTTGTTTCTGTTCTAAGTTTAGTCCTGTGGGTTTTTAGTTCTCTCTTGGAACCCTGTTCTTGCCATAAGCAATAGTTTTCTGTTTTTTCAATTTCATTGAAAAGATAATCGCGTTTTTTAAGACGATTGACTCGAACCAGTAAGCACCCTGTAACGCCCCACAAGCTCATCACAGCGGTGCTATTTCCTATTAGCTGATAGGGGTTATCCGAAGGTAAATCGCGTACCTTCATGATTGCATCCCCTTTATAGGGAATAACACCACTATAAGAGCCGTACCGCTCCCACTCGTCGGCGAGTACGAAGCGAGGCTTGTTGCAGTACTTTTTATTAAGTTCTACTTGTCCCTTCTCCCCATTCACGGATTGTGGGCAAAATTGAATTTCTGTAAGGTTATAAGGTTGGCGAGATTGGCTTGCTCCAAATCCGACGATTGCTGATAAACCGAATAAGCACACACCACCTAATTCGATAATTCCCGCCTTCATAATCCCCTACCTTTTTCTAAAGACAAGTGATAAAGTGACTGCAATAATCGCAAAGGAAATTGCAATTGTCAGCCACGGATCAAGTTGAGGATGTTTTCCTTCTATGGTGTCTATTCCACGCTGTATTTCTTGCGCGGTTTGATATGTAGCATCTCTTACGTCCACATATTCATTAACCGCTAAGTATGTAACCCAAATAGAAACCGTAAGCCCTCCCAAAGCACGAAACGCATTTTGCATATTTTCTACTTCTATTCCTTCTTGATATCCAAGCCGAAAACCAGAAAGTCCGACAATTGAAGACACGCTAGAAATTGAAAAGCATAAACTTACTGCTAATCCGAAATTTATAGTCCCTCCGGTAATAAGTAAGTAACGAGCAACTAAGTAACCACTCGCATTTAATGACCATGCAAAGGTAAATGTTGTAATTTTTTCAGTGGTTACAATTATCTTTTTTCTCTGCTTTTTTCTTTCTTCAAGATGTGCGTGTAAGTCTTGGGGAAGTTGGGTATCTGGTATTACTTCCCCTTCTTCTAATTCTTCTTCTTCATTAAAAAAACTATTCATGACTTTTTTAGAATCCTAGAAGAGTTTCTTTGATAGTTGTTGCAATTCGCTTTACAACTTCTAATGGTGCGTACTGTTTTTTAGGAAGAAGTTCTGGGTTAAAATCACTTCCCATATCTAAGCGGTATTCACCAAGTTTTTCGTCGTACTCTAAGTTAATTTGTTGATTCTTTGTTTCTGTGTTGAGTTGTGTTTGATTGTACTTATACTCGCCGTCAATTTGCTCTGTATGCTTTGCAAGCCATTTTTGCAGTGTTCCCAGCGCAATTGCATTTTTATGACGTAAGCTTTCTTTGTCTTTAGCGCTTGTAAAACTTAATTTCTGTTCTTCAGCGGTATTAATGTATTTGGTGTTTGCAAGTTCGCTATCATCTTGATATTTTTGGATTTGATTTATTGCATCACCTCCAAGTTTTGCAACTTCCGAATGCACTCTATTTAAGTCTTTAGTTCCTTCGATGATATGTTTCATCCGCTCCAAAACTTTAGGAGCAAACTTAGAAATTACTTCACCATCATTCGCCATATCAGCGATGAGATTTTGGGATTTCTCATGATTTAATAAAGCTAAAGTTATTTGGTGTGGAGAAATACCAAATGTTTTTTTGAACTTTTTACGAATTCGACCTGTTTTTTGAGAAACGTGGTCTTTAATTTTGAGAGGTCGCATTTTTCCCATGATTTTTACAAAGCGCTTTGCGCTTAGACGTGTATATGTGCGTGCAGAGGTAGTGAATTCGCTTGTCGTATTCCCTTATCTTTTTTGGTGTTCTACAAATTGCTGGCGCTCAAAATAGCGCGTCAGCGGTACGTACACCCCAAAGTGTAAGGAAGTAAGAGGCACGAAAATTATCAAAAGTAAGATGGAAATTTTTTGATAGTAGGAGAAGCGCCCAAACGCGATTCCTATGCATTCTAAGAGCGAATAATCATCAGATGCTCTAGAGGGTAACGCCGTATTCGGCTGCGAGACTTGAGATGTGACTGGTAAGTTCGGTTGTGTTTTTCTGAAAGTGGCTTCCTATGATAGCCTCGTAATCAACTTCTTTGCGGTCAATTTGTTTGAGCTTGCGACGAAGCATTTCTGCTTCTATATCCGGCATTGCTGCAACTAAAGCCACAATGCTATCGGTTTTCTTGTCTAGTTGTGTAAGTAGTTGTTCAGCTACTTGTTTGTTTCTGCTTGTATCGTCTGAGGCTATCTCTTGGATAAGCGTAATCGCTTCATGTGGTGCTAACTGATTAATGTCAGTTTTGGTGACTGAATTGTTATCAGTTTTGGTAACTGAAAGTTCTGTTGGTTGTGTGGTAATTAATTCGGTAGAAGCATCAGCAACCTCCATTGCTGATGAATTATTTTCTATTTCCGAAGAAACCAGCGGGTTTTCTATTGACGATAAATTATTTTCTATTTCCGAAGAAACCTGCGGGTTTTCTATCTCTTGAGATTCCATTTTTGCTGCTAATTCAATATTATATGAATCAGAATTATTAGAATTAGAATGCCTCTCAATCGTATTAACTGTTTTAACTCGCTGCTCATGTATATAAGCAACAATACTCTCTTTCTCCTGTTTGGTCATAGCTTCATAATCAACAGAAGGAAATTCTTCTGTAATTACTTTCCTAATTTCAGCAAAAGAAACCGTTTTAAGTTTCCGACCATTTACTTTTTTCTTGTTTAAGTTACTTTGAATCTGTCTTAAGTAAGTATCATTTTGAGGCACTACAATTTACTCTCCTTGCCCACTTTTAGGACACATCGTATAAGCAAACGTAACTACTCTATACGCTTCATCAAAGCTATAGAGCCTATCCTTTGAAAAGGATAATTGAGCTTTATAAAAGCTCTTATAAATAGCGGAATTTGAAAGATTAGTAGTACTCCGAATAAGAGTACTCAATTCCGAGCCAGTAACTGAAGTAAAACTATACTTAACAGTAAAAACGTCTAACTTACTAAGCGCTTCTTTGGTAAGTATTGTGCGCGGTTGCAGTTTTTTGAAATTGGCAAAAAACTCTACGGTTTTCAT